>CANJXD010000219.1 GCA_947478535.1 Acetobacteraceae bacterium | reverse complement strand
TGAGGTAGCGGCCGGGGATGATGACGTCGGTGTCCACATGGTCGCCAAAGCGATGGACGCGGCCCTCGATGCGCATCTCAGCCATTCCCCAGGATGTCGCCGGGCGGCACGATCTCGCCCGAGACCGCGGCCGCCGCGGCGACCCAGGCATTGGCCAGAAAGACGCCCGACTCCGGATGCCCCATGCGGCCGCGGAAGTTCCGGTTCGTGGTCGCCACCGCCACCTCGCCGGCGGCCAGGATGCCCATATGCCCATATGCCCGCCGAAGCAGGCGCCGCAGGTCGGCGTCGAGACGGCGGCGCCCGCCTCCGCCAACACATCGAGCAGCCCCTCGGCCAGCGCCGCGCGCCAGATGCGCTGCGTCGCCGGCACCACCACCAGCCGCACATGCGGCGCCACCTTCCGCCCGCGCAGCACCTCGGCCGCCTGGCGCAGGTCGGTCAGCGTGCCGTTGGAGCAATTGCCGATGTAGACCTGATCGACGCGCGTGCCCCGCAACTCGCCCACCGGGGTACCATTGGCCGGAGAGGGCGGCCGCGCCACCAGCGGCGACAACTGGCCGAGGTCGAGGGCGATCGTCTCCCGATACGCGGCGCCGGCATCGGCGGCGACCGCCGCCCGCGGCACCATCCCGCGCGCCGCCATGTCGTCGAAGGACCGCTGGTCGCCCTCGAAGACGCAGGCATCGGCGCCAGCCTCGACGGCCATGTTCGCCACCGCCATCCGTTCATCCATGCCGAGCGCCGCGACACCCGGCCCGCCGAATTCCAGCGAGGCGTCGAGGCCGCCGTCCGAGCCGATGCGCCGGATCACCTCCAGGATCACATCCTTGCCCGTGACGTGCCGCCCGGGCGCGCCGGTCATCTGCACCCGTATGCTGGCGGGGATGCGCAGCCAGAGCCGGCCGGCCGCGAGCGCGCCGGCCAGGTCGGTGGAGCCGAAGCCGATGCCGAGCGCGTTGAAGGCGCCGGCGGTGCAGGTGTGGCTGTCCGCGCCGAAGACGATATCGCCGTGGCCGACCATGCCGATCTCGGCCAGCAGCGTGTGCTCGATGCCGCCGCGGCCGGGGCCGTAGTGGTGGCGGATCCCATGCGCCTCCGCGAAGCGGCGCGTGTGACGCAGCGCCTCGGCGCTCTCCACGTCCTTGGCGGGGGCGAAGTGGTCATCGACCAGTACGATCCGGTCGGGGTCGAAGGGGCGGCCTGTGCCGATGGCGGTGATCGTCAGCGCGGCCATGGCTCAGCCCTCCACCAGCGGCAGCCCGAGCATGCGGCGCGGGTTGTCCCGCACCAGCCGCGCCGCATCGGCTTCCGCCATGCCGTGGAACAGCAGGCTGCCGAGGGTGATGCGCAGCAATTCGGCCGCCGGCGGCATCCAGCCGAAGAAGCAGTCCGTCGTCAGCACCACGCGGTCCACGCCCACCTCCTCGATGATCGCGAGGCAGTCGGGGATCGAGAGCCGCTGGAAGGCGGGCAGGAAGCCCAGCGCGCAGAACTCCACCATTGCGCCCGCCGCCGCCAGGTCGCGGATCTCCTCGCGCGTCGCGCCGATGGAGTGGCTGTCGGGGTGCTGGAACATCACGTCCCGCACGCCGAGACGCTTGGCCTCCGCCACCAGGGCCAGGCTTTCGCGCGGCGAGACGTGGCCGGTGGCCACCAGCATGCCGAATTCGGCGGCGATGGCGAGGCACTCCGAGACCTCGCCATGCACCCGCCCGGCAGCATCGGTCACGGTCAGCCCGCCTTCCGGCGTCAGGGAGGCAGCGGACTTGATCTAGCGCGCGACGTAGCGGCTGATGCCGCCGCGGCGGATGTCGTTGGCCGCGCCCCAGGTCGGGAAGAAGACCACCCGCGCGCCCTGCCGCGCCGCGGCTTCCAGGCAGATGGGCGAGAAGCCGCCGGCCGAGGGGTTGAGCGTAATGGACGGGAAGGCGGCGATCCCCTCCACCTCCCGCCCCAGGCGCCAGGCGACGGTGGTGGTCGGGAAGAAGTGCGATTTCAGCACGATGCCTGCCATGCCCGCGGCGCGCGCATGGGTCAGTTCGGCGGCGTCGTCGAGCCGCGTCGGGTGGTCAAAGGAGAATTCGGGAAAGCCGTGGTGGTGCAGGTCGACCGCGCCTTGCAGCAGGCGGTCCACCGCCTGCGGGCCGGTCGGCAGGAACTCATGTGCCATGGCGGTTACGCTCCAGCATCGCGGTCTCGAAATCGCGGATCGCATCGAGGCCGACCGCGGCATTGGCCTCCTCAAGCGAGGCCATCCGGTCCAGCCAGCCGCGGCTGTCGCCGCTGCGGCGCAGCTCGGCCAGGAAGCCGCGCGCGGCGGCGATGGTGATGCGCGCGAGCGAGGAGGGGAACAGCGCGATCGCATAGCCCATCGCGCCCAGCTCCTCCGCGCTGTGCAGCGGCGTCTTCCCGGTTTCCGACATGTTGGCCATGGTCGGGCCGGGCAGCTCGCGCGCTATGATGCGCAGCTCCTCGGACGAATGCGGGCCATCGACGAACAGGATGTCGGCGCCTTCCGCCTTGAACAGGCGGCAGCGTTCCAGCGCCTCGTCCAGCCCGTGCGGGCCGCGCGCATCGGTGCGGGCGACGATGACGGTGGCCGGGTCGCGGCGGCAGGCTAGCGCGGCGCCCAGCTTGCGCAGCGCGACCTCGCGCGGCTCGACGATCTTGCCGTCCATGTGGCCGCAGCGCTTGGGCCACATCTGGTCCTCGATCTGCACGCCCGCCGCGCCGGCGGCTTCCAGCCCGCGCACGCTGCGGGCGACGTTCGCGACATCGCCATAGCCCGTGTCGGCATCGACGATCAGCGGGATGGAGACCACCGCGGTGGTGGCGCGGACCATGTCCGCGACCTCGGCGAAGGCGATCTGGCCGATGTCCGGCAGGCCATAGCGCTGGGCCGCCGTGGCATAACCGCTGACATAGCCGGCGGTGAAGCCCGCCTGTTCCGCCAGCAACAGGTCGAGCGGCGAGCCGCCGCCAGGCACGACCAGCGTGCCGCCGGCCTCGATCAGGGACCGCAAACGGCGTCCGGGGCTAGGCATTGTAGCGTTCTCCTTCGCGCAGCGGCCGCCAGCGCGCGGCCCGGCGTTCCAGCCGCCCGATCAGTGTGTCGAGCGTGCCGGCGAGCAGCAGCACGAGCAGGATGCCGAAATAGACTTCGGGCGTGCGGAACATGGTGCGGTTCTGGGTGATGAGGAAACCGATGCCATCGGTCGCGGCCAGCATCTCCGCCACGACGACGCCGATGGTCGTCAGCGCGCCGCCGATTCGCAGGCCGGAGATGATGGCCGGCAGCGCCGCGGGCAGCAGCACCTCGAATGCCATCTGGGTGCGGTTCGCGCCGGCCGCGCGCGCCATCAGCACCAGGTTGCGGTCCACCAGCTGTACGCCGGCGGCGACCGAAAGCACGACGGGGAAGAAGCCGTAGAAGCCGGCGAACCACACCTTGCTCGCCGGCCCGATGCCGAGCCAGGCGGTCATCACGGGATACATGACCACGAAGGGAATCGCGTAGACCGAGGAGACCAGCGGCAGCAGCGCCCGGCGCAGCAGCGGCGAGGCGCCGATGACCACCCCTGCCAGGCCGCCCAGCCCATAGGCGATGGTGAGCGCGGCGGCGATCTCGCCCAGCGTGAACAGCAGCGCGCGCGCGAAGACGCCCGCATCCTCGAAGCCCGCCACCAGCGTGGCACTCGGCGCGGCCAGGATCACCGGCGGCACCCAGCCGAGCCGCGGCGCCGCTTCCCACAGCAGCACGATGGCCGCCAGCACCACCCAGCGCAGGGTGACGGCCGTCATGCCTGCACCCGGATCAGGCTCCAGATCTTCTCCCGCAGCCGGCCGAAGGATTCGCCGGCCATCACCTCCCAGGTCCGGGGGCGCGGCAGGTCGATCTCGATCCGCTCCAGGATGCGGCCGGGGCGGCCGCTCAGCACCACCACCTCGTCGCAGAGGTAGACCGCCTCGGTCAGGCTGTGGGTGACGAAGACCACGGTCTTGCGGTGCGCGTCCCAGCCATGTTCACGCGCCTATCGCCCAGCACCTCCGCGCGCGTCTTCTCGCGGCCTCGATGACCGCGCGCCAGGGCCGGGCTGCAGCCGACCGGCTTGACGGCTCAGCGACCTGCCGCCTGGACATCTTGGCCGATTGCACCAGCCCGATCCGAGACCATGCCAGCGGTTGGGCCGCCCTACGCGCCGCGATGCGGGCAACGACTGGTATGGTCGACGAACTCCCGAATGGCCGCGAGCGCGTCACCCCCACCACTGCCACCATGTCGTCGCTATTGCGGCGCGTCGCGGGCAGCACCTCGGCCGTAACCCACTTCTTGAACCGACGCGCCGCCTCCTTTCGGCTGGTCAGGATGAGCGAGTAGGCGAGGCCATGCAGCATCAGAAGACGCTTCGCCAGCCCCGCGCCCTCCAGGTGCGGCCGGTCGGCCAATATACCGAAATCATCAGCGCGAGGTTTGAGTGATGACCGCACCATGGAGGCGCGCCGGCGTTGCTTCGATCTCGCGAAGCTAGAGCGCTACCTCGGTGGCGAAAGCCTCGCTTCCGGTCGGGGCATGATGTCCGCCCTGGAGCAGCACCCCGCGCGGCTGTTCCAGATCGACGAATTCGGCCTGTTCCTCAGTAGCGTCGCAGGCAACAAGGCCCCGACGCACAAGGCGGAGATCTGGTCCGAGCTGATGAAGCTCCGCAGCCGGGCGAAGGGCGTCCATCGCGGCACCGAGTGCGCCGAAAACGCCCGGACCCACTCCCCGTCCCAGGTGGCGCAGATCGCGGCCTCCATCGCCGAGTTCGGCTTCGTGAATCCGGTGCTGGTCGATGCCCAGGGCGTGCTGATCGCCGGCCATGGCCGCGTCATGGCAGCAAAGCAGCGGGGCCTCGCCTCGGTACCGGTGCTGTGGCTCGGCCACCTCTCCCCGGCACAGGCGCGTGCCCTGGCTCTACGGCCCCGGGCCCTGAGACCGCTCAGGCGGGCCGTGGCGGGGCCGCGCGCGTGTTCCGCAGCGCCAGCACCACCACGGCGGCCAGGATGCTGGCCAGCCCCACCGTGACGAAAGCCGGCAGGTAGGTCGCTACGGCGTCGCGCCAGATGCCGGCGAACAGCGCCGAGGTGGCGGAGCCGAGCTGGTGCGCCGCGAAGATCCAGCCGAACACCACCGCCGCCTTCTCCGGCCCGAAATGCTGCGCCGTGAGCCGCGCCGTGGGCGGCACCGTGGCGACGAAGTCGAGCCCGAAGAACACGGCCCAGAGCGTCAGCGCGAACATGTCGAAATTGCCGAAGGGCAGCCAGACCAGAGACATACCGCGCAGCGCGTAATACCACGCGAGGAGCATCCGGTTGTCGTAGCGGTCGGTCAGCCAGCCGGACCCGACCGTGCCCACGAAGTTGAACACGCCCATCAGCGCCAGGATCGACGCCGCAGTCACCGCGCCGACGCCGTTGTCCGCACAGAACGGGATGAAGTGCTGGCTGACGATGCCGGTCGAGGACAGGCCGCAGATGAAGAAGGTTCCGGCCAGGATCCAGAACGCGCGCGTCGCCGAGGCCTCGGCCAGGACGCCAAGGCTGAACGCCACGGCGTTGCCCGCCGGCGGCGTCGCCGGCCGTACCACCGCCACCCCGCCGAAGGGCGCGAGCCCGAGGTCCGCCGGCCAGTCGCGCGCGAACAGAACATAGAGCAGCGCGCAGAGCCCGAGCCCGGCCACGGCGGGTGCCACCGCGACGCGCCAGCCCTGCGATTCCGCCAGCGCCGCCGCCGCCGGCAGGAAGCTGAGCTGCCCCGCCGCGAAGGCCGCCGTCAGGATGCCCATGGCGAGCCCCCGCCGTTCCTGGAACCAGCGGTTTACGACCGTGGCCGACAGCACCAGCGCCATCATCCCCGCGGCCAGGCCCAGCACGCCCAGGGCCAGCCAGACATGCCAGGGCTCGGTGGTGCGGGTCACGCCCAGCACGCACAACGTGGCGAGCGCGGTGCCGGTGACCACCATCCGCCGCAGCCCGTAGCGCAGTAGCAGCGCCCCGGCGAAGGGCGCGGTCACCGCGAACAGCAGGAACATCAGCCCCATGGCGCCGGAGACCTCGCCGCGGCCCCAGCCGAGCTCGCGCGACATCGGCAGGATGAGCACACCCGGCAGGCTGACCGCGGCCGAGGTGCAGATCGAGACCAGGAAGGTCAGCGCCACCATCACCCACGCATAGTGGATGCCGTGGCGGGCGAGACGCGGGGCGAGCACCGAGGCAAGCATGGCGCATTCTCCAGCCGGTGACCGGCCAAGCTTATCTGACGCCGCCGCGGCGCGCGCGGCAAGCCCTGACACGCCCCCGCGCGTGGCACTGGCGGATGCTGCATCCCGACCCGCCGATGACGCTGGCGGACGATGGACGCGATTACCGCGCCGTTGCCGCGGCGCGGATGGAGGTCACCGCCGATGCAGCTTGATCTCGTGGTGAGCAGCCTGCCGGTGGCGGGGCTGGTCCCGTATGCCGAGAATGCCCGCACGCACGCGCCGTCCCAGGTCGCGCAGATCGCGGCGTCCATCGCCGAATTCGGCTTCGTGAATCCGGTGCTCGTCGACGCCGGCCGGATTACCCGCGAGCCGGACGGCCAATGGGATATCGAC
The DNA here is from genome assembly GCA_947478535.1 of Acetobacteraceae bacterium. The sequence continues at coordinate 2,244 of CANJXD010000219.1, read as the reverse complement.
AAGACCCGCCGCCGCCTGACCGAGACCGCCGATCCCTCGCGCTCGCCGCTGGCCAATGGCGCCGGCGCCGAGGGCACGCCCTTCGCCCGGCTGAAGGTGGCGCAGCTTGCCCTGAAGGTGGAGGCGCAGCGGCTCTCGCTGGACGAGACCAAGCGCCGCCTGCTCGACGTCACCGAGGCCAATGCCGCGCTCGATGAGATCGGCAGCACCATGGGCGACGCGCTGCCGAACTGGCCGGCCCGCCTCTCCGGCCTGATCGCCGCCGAGATCAGCGTCGACCCGCATCTGCTGCAGACCATCCTGCAGAGCCACATCAACGACCTGCTGACGGCGGCGGCCGATCGCTTCGATCCAGCAGGCCTGGGAGGGGACCGGTCTCCACTGCCGTGATCAGACGAGCGATGCGCTGGTCCACGCAGAAGGTCTCGATACTCCTGCTGGTTCGCATGGCGAATGTCTGGGCGCCAAAGAACTGCGTGACGCGTACGACGCGGGGGGATGAGCAGACGCTGGCGTCGGGGGTGCGGCCGGCGTGCGAAGACCCGCATCATCGCCGGTGACGGCACCCGCATGGCATGTATGATGACCGCTCCGCTCATTGGAAGGGGTCACGCTATGAAGCGAAGGCATGTCGTAGCCGGCGGGCTGCTTGGCGCCGTAGCAGGGCCGCGGGTAGGGCCAGCGTTGGCCCAGCCATCCTATCCAAGCAGGCCGATCCGCGTGGTAGTTCCCATCGCCCCCGGCGGCGGCACCGATATCCTGGTAAGGCTGATCGCGCCGAAGGCCGCCGAGCTGCTGGGTGGCACCATCATCGTCGAGAATCGCGCTGGCGCCGAAGGGGTCATCGGCACAGAGTACGTGGTGCGGTCACCAGCCGACGGCTACACGTTGCTATTCGGCGATTCCAGCGTGCACATCAACAAGGTCTCGCGCTCCAATCTGCCGTATGATCCCATGACGGATGTGACGCCGGTAATCCGCGCCGCTTACGGGTCGTTTGTTCTGTACGGCAACCGCAACTTCGGCGCGCGCAACCTGGTGGAGCTGATCGAGAAGGCGAAGGCGCGCCCAGGCAGCGTCAGCTACGGCACCGGCAGCACCGGCGCCTATCTGCTCGGCGAGCTCCTGAAGCGGCGCGCGGGCATCGACATGGAGCACGTCCTCTATCGCAGTGGCATGATGCCGATCACTGACACGATCACCGGTCACATCACACTCACCATCAACGGGGCGAGCATCGGCAAGCCGTTCGTGCAGACTGGCGAGCTTCTGGCGATCGGCGTCACCGGCCCGCGGCGCAATGCAGCGCTGCCGGACGTTCCGACCTTCGAGGAGCAGGGCTACGCCGGTTTCCCATCCGGTTCGGAATGGGGTCTTTTCGCGCCGGTCGGCGTGCCGCGACCGCTGATTGACCGGCTGCACGCGGCGTTTGCCGAGGCAATCTTCAATCCTGCGATCGCAGGCCGCCTGGCCGAGCTAGGCTACACGCCCGACCGCACTGGAGGCGAGGCGTATATGCGTGAGAAGGTGGCGGAGATGGCGATCTGGAACTCCGTCGCCGCGGCAGCAGGCCTGACGCCCCAATAGTGGCCGGCTGCGCCTTGTCGGTATTTTCGCCCAGAGTCCGCCGCGTCGCAAGGGTGTGGGTCTGTAGCAACGCGCTTTACCTCCGGCGTGAAGCGTGGCGACGAACTTCGTCACGAGCGGCGTCGGACTGGGGTGCTGTTTCCCTGTCTTCACGATCATGCCGAGCGGCGCGTTGTCACCGATGGGCTGGTCAAGCGCAGCTAGGTTTTCCGGGTCCCGCTGCCCTGAATATCCGGATGGCCAAGCGGTTCAGCCGCCAGCGCATCGACCCGCTGCTGGAGGAGACGCCCGCCCTGCGGGAACGGGTCGCGCCGGCCCGCGCACGCGACAGCGGAAACACCATGCTGTCGAAGGAATTCCCCGGCGGCATCCTGGTGCTAAGCGGGGCCAACAGCGCGGTCGGGCTGCGCTCGATGACGGCGCGGTTCCTGTTCCTCGATGAGGGGGACGCCTATCCCGGCGGCGTCGCCGGCGAGGGTGACCCCATTTGCCCTGGCCGAGGCCCGCGCCCGCACCATCGGCTGGCGGACACGCACAAGCAGCAGCTGAACCAGGACATGCTGGAATTCCTGCGGTCCTGATCACGCGCCGAGCTGGCGCTGCGCCAGCGCCGTGAAGGCGCCGCCGCGGTTTAATAGCGCCGTGAAACTGTCGCTC
>CANJXD010000218.1 GCA_947478535.1 Acetobacteraceae bacterium | reverse complement strand
CGGTCCATGGACCGATCCTTCCTGCTGCGCTGCATCCCCTTCCGCCGCGCGCCGTGTCGTCGTCCTTCAGGATCACCATCAGAGGGATCACCATCGCGGCTTCGGCAACGTCGCGCGAATCGCGTCAAGCGATGCGTGCAACGCCACGCTATCCGTGTGAGCAACCACCCTGTCAAACGAAAACGCAAAAACATCGCGCATCGATGTGCATTGCGTGTGCGAAGCGCGCATCACGATCGACGATGTCGTCATCGGTGGTGCGCATCATCGTCGCGCACGGTGGCATTCCGTCGCGCATCGCGCGGAGCTCCACGCGCGGCGCGCGGAGCCTCAAGCGCATCGCGCGGAGATGTCGCTCCGCGCGATGCGGTCGTCGTTAACCTCTCTCGGCCATCGTCGGCACAACGCGCTGTTCCGCGCCGGTGTAGTGCGACAGCGGCCGGATCAGCCGGTTATCCGCCGCCTGTTCCAGCACATGCGCCGCCCAGCCGGTGATGCGGGAGCAGACGAAGATCGGCGTGAACATCGGGATGTCGAAGCCCATGAGGTAGTAGGCAGGCCCCGCCGGGAAATCGAGGTTCGGGTGGATGTTCTTCGCCCGCAGCATCTTCGCCGCCAGCACGCGGCTCGTCTCCATCCAGCGACGATCGCCAACCACCTCCGCCATCTTCTCGGCGTATTTGGTCATCGTCGGCACGCGGCTGTCGCCGCTTTTGTAGACGCGATGGCCGAAGCCCATCACCAGCGCCTTGTGGTCGAACTTGCCGTCGAGCCAGGTTTCCGCCTCCTCCGGTCCGCCGATCTCCTTCAGCATATGCATCACCGCCTCATTCGCCCCGCCATGCAGCGGGCCCTTCAGCGCGGCGATGGCCGCGACGATCGCGCCATGCATGTCCGCCCCCGTCGAGGTGACCGTCCGCGCCGTGAAGGTGGAGGCGTTGAAGGTATGCTCGGCGTAGAGGATCATTGAGACATCGAAGGACTTGATGACCTCCGGCGCCGGCACCTTGCCGAACACCATGTGGAAGAAGTTCTCGCAGAAGGGCAGCGAGGTGTCGGGCGCGATGGGCTCCAGCCCCTTGCTGAGCCGGTTGGCCGCCGCCACCGCCGTCGGGGTGCGCGCGAGCAGGCGAATGGCCTTGCGGCGCTGCGCGGCATCGCTGACATCCGCCGCCTCCGGGTCCTCCATCCCCATGAAGGAGACCGCGGTGCGGATCGCGTCCATCGGGTGCGCGTCCTTCGGGAATTCCCGCAGCACACGCAGCAGGCCCGGGGACAGGGCTCGCTGGGCGCGCCCTTCCGCCTGGAAGGCCGCGAGTTGCGCGGCGCTCGGCAATTCACCGTTCAGCAGCAGGTAGGCAACTTCGATGAAGCTGGACTGTTCGCACAGATCCTGCACGGCATAGCCGCGATAGGTCAGGCTGTTCGTCTCCGGCATCACCTTGGAGACGGAGGAAACATCGGCATAGACGCCGACGAGGCCCTTGTAGAGGGTGGGTGTCTGGTCACTCATGGCTTGGCTGCTCCCTGAAGGGTTGGGAGGGCGCCAGGCACCCTCCCTCCCGTCTCGATGCTTGAGGCTCAGAAATTCCGGCTCAGAAGATACCCGGCTTGGCATCCACCAGCGTGCCCGCGGGCAGTGCCACGTTCAGCGCGGAAAGTTCCCCGGCGCCGAGGCTGGCCAGGTTCTGCGCCGCTTCCAGGAAGCGGTTCTGCTCCCGCGTCGTGATGATGCCATCGGTCAGGATGCGGAACTTGTTGATGTACTGGTCGCGGGCGAAGGGCCGGGCGCCGTTCGGGTGGGCATTCGCCACGCCCAGCTCATCCACCAGCTTCGTGCCATCCTTGAACAGGATCTCGACCCGCCCGCCGAAGGACAGCTCGTTGGGATCGCGGGAGTGGTACTTGCGCGTCCACTCCGGGTCTTCCGTGGTCTCGATCTTGTGCCAGAGGCGGACGGTATCGGCGCGACCGGCGCGCTTCGGCGCGTAGCTGTCCACATGATGCCAGCGCCCGTCCTGCAGGGCGACGGCGAAGATGTACATGATGGAATGGTCGAGCGTCTCGCGGCTCGACTTCGGGTCCATCTTCTGCGGGTCGTTGGCGCCGGTGCCGATCACATAGTGGGTATGATGGCTGGTGTGGATGATGATCTTCTCGATCGCGTTGACGTCCTTGATCTCCTCCCGCATCCGGAAGGCGAGGTCGATCAGCGCCTGGGACTGATACTCGGCACTGTGTTCCTTGGTGTAGCTGTCCATGATGGCGCGCTTCGGCTCGCCGGCCTCGGGCAGCGGCACTTCGTAGTAGACGGGCTCGAACACCGTCTTGCGGCCCTTGCTGTCGGCTTGCGTGCGGCCGGACAGGACCCAGGCGATGACGCTGTCCTCCCCCTCATAGATCGGGCTCGGCGCGCCTTCGCCGCGCATGCAGCGGTCCACCGCCTCGATCGCCAGCTTGCCGGCATGGGCCGGGGCATAGGCCTTCCAGGAGCTGATCTCGCCCTTGCGGGACTGGCGGAAACTGACGGAAGTGTGCAGCGCCTGCTGGATGGATTGAAACACCACCTCCTGCTTCAGGCCGAGCATGGTGCCGATGCCGGCGGCGCTGGCGGGGCAGAGATGGGCGATATGGTCGACGCGGTGTTCGTGCAGGCAGATCGCCCGCACCAGGTCGATGTGCAGTTCGTAGGCGGTGGCCAACCCCCGCATCAGGTCCTTGCCCGAACGGCCCATCGCCTGCGCCACCGCCAGCAGCGGCGGAATATTGTCGCCGGGGTGGGAGTAATCCGCCGCCAGGAAGGTGTCGTGCATGTCGAGCTCGCGCACCGCCGTCCCATTCGCCCAGGCCGCCCATTCCGGGGAGACGGTGGTGCCGGACTTGGCTCCGAACACAGTCGCACCGCCGGCCTTCTTCGCATGCCCCAGCGCCATGCCGCGCGCGGAGACGACCGGGCGGCGGTTGATGGCGGCGATGGCGACGGAGGCATTGTCGATGACGCGGTTGATGATCATGGCCTGCACGTCCTTCTGGACGGCGACCTTGTCGGTGGCGACGCCGGCCATCTTCCAGGCGAGCTGGTCCTCGCGCTTCAGCAGCGCCTTGGACGGATGGACCTTCACCGGATGCAGCTTCATCAGTTTTTCCCCATGGCTTGCCGAAGTGACGCGATGTTTTGGACCCGCTGCGCCCTATCGTCCATTCCGATTGGCGTGAGGGCGCGATAGTCTTTCCGTATCGGCAGAGCATCGCACCCCATGGATTTCCGCCTCGTCAGACGTCTCGGCCATTTTCTCGCGGTCGCGGAGGAAGGGCATTTCGGCCGCGCCGCCGCCAGGCTCGGCATTTCACAGCCCCCGCTGACGGCGCAGATCCAGGCGCTGGAGAAGGAACTCGGCGTCCGCCTGCTGGAACGCAGCGGCAAGGGCGCGCGCCCGACGCGGGAAGGTGAGGCGCTGCTGCCGCTGGCCCGGCGCATGGCGCAGGATGCCGGGCAGATCGAGACCCTGGCGCGGGACCTGCGCGCGGGCCGGATGGCACCGGTGGCGCTGGCCTGCGTCACCTCCGCGCTGTTCGACTATCTGCCGCCGCTGGTGCGCGGCCTGCAGGCCGCACGCCCCGCCTCCGCCATCGCGGTGCGGGAGATGGATACGACGGATGCGCTGGAAGCGCTGCGGCGCGGCGAGGTGGATCTCGCGCTGCTGCGCCTCGACCGGGACCGCCACCCGATCCGCCTGCGCCTGCTGGGGCGGGACGTGCTGGCGGCAGCGCTCCCGGAAGCGCATCCGCTGGCGCAGGGCACCGGCCCGCTGCCGCTGGCGGCGCTGGCGGATGAACCGATGCTGGTGCTGCCGCGCGGCATCAGCCCCGCCTATTCCGATGCGATGGTCGCCGCCTGCCACGCCGCCGGCTTCGCGCCGCGGGTGACGCGAGAGGTCGGCAGCGCCATGGCGCAGTTGGGCTTCGTCGCGGCGGGGCTGGGCGTCGCGCTGGTCTCTGCCGGCATGGCACGCCTGCGCCCGCCCGGCGTCGCCTTCCGGGACCTCGAAGGCTCGCTGCACGCGGTGGGCGTGGCGCTGGCCTGGAATGCGGAGCGGGAGAGCGAGGCGACGCGGCTCGCGCTGGAACTGGCGGAGACGCTGTTCCCGGCGCTGGAGGGTTAGACCCCGGCGCTTCGCCCCGCGCTATCTCGGCTTCCGCGCGAACAGGATGCCGGCGGCGTAGAAGGTGCCGAGCAGCGTGTCGCGGGACATCGCAGCCCCGCCGCGCCCCAGCGCATGCGGCTTCAGCCCCAGCGCCGCCACGCGGTCAAGGAATTCCCCCACATCATAGCCGGCGCCCTGCATCTGGCCGGGTGACCACTCCTGCACGATCTGCAGCCCCGGATTGGCCTCGATCGCCGCCGCGGTGCCTTCCAGCACCAGCGGCTCCGCGCCTTCCACATCCACCTTCATCACATCCACCCGCCCCTCGAAGGCAGCGGCGATGGCGTCGACCGTCGTGCCCTCGACGGTGAATTCCTCGCTCGGCTTTTCCCCCAGGAAGGCGATGAAATCGGCACTCGGCCGCGCGATGCTGGTATTGCCGGACCGACCGACCCGGCGGTGCAGCGTGACCGGGCGCACGGTATCCAGCACCGCGGCGTGGCGGGCGCTGGCATGGCCGCCGAAGCCGTTGATGTGGACGTTGTCCCGCAGGATGGCAAAAATCTTCGGGTCCGGCTCCACCCCGATCACTTTTCCTTGCGGACAGAAGCGCGCCATCAGGCAGGTGAAGAAGCCGAAATTCGCCCCGATATCGAGGCAGCGGTCATCGGGCCGCAAGGTCGCCACGAAATGCTCCGTCAACTCCGTCTCGTATTGGCCGGAGGTGATGAACCAGGGGCTGATCAGCCGGTCATCGGCTTCCACGAGATAGGCGATCTGCATGCCGTGGATGACGGTCTTCACCAGCACCAGGCCGTGGCCCATATACGTGCTGCGGCCGCCCTGGATGTGATGTTCGATCTGGAACAGCCGCCGCTCGATCGTGTCGAGCCGCTGGGCGATCACCTGCAACGTGTCCTTCGACATGCGCGGCGCTTCGCCCAGCACGCCCCCGTCATCGTGCTCAGGCACGTTGCGGCTGAACCAGCCGACGAAGCGGCGCCCCCAGCCCGCGCCCGAATTCGGTCCCGCCATCAAATCCGCACCCCGTGCCCAATCCGGCGATGCTACCGCCTCCGGCATGACCAGAGAAGCGGCATGACCAGAGAAGCGGGCGGGAGAGGCACAACGTCAGGCACCATCCCCCGAAGACAGCGGCGCGGGGATGCGCTACACCGCGCGCATGGATTTATCGCCCGACCAGGTCAAATCTGCCCGCACGGCAGGCTGCACCTTCATCCCCGCCACCGAAGACCAGGTGGCCCGCCTCACCATGCAGAGGCGGATCTTCCGTATCGAGGGCGTGGCGCATCTCGCGCAGCGCGCCGGCAGCGGCTTCTACGAGACCTACGGGACCCTCGCACCTCTGCTCGGCCGTGGCCCGGATGAGGACCCGCCGATGCCGCCCGCGGAAACCCTGCAGGAAGCCGAGGCCGCCGACGCCAGCGCGACCCTCGCCCTGGCCGCCGAGGCCCGTGGCGGGCGCGGCGCGCAGGTGATCCGCCGCGGCCGTCCGCGCAGCCCGCGCGGCGGCTGACACCTCAACCCACGGCAGGGATGGACGCGCCGCTCCTTCAGGTCGAGGGCTTGCGGGCGTCCTTTCCCAGCCGGCGCGGCCCGGTCCGCGCCGTGGGCGGCATCGATTTCGCCATCGCGGCCGGGGAGGTCCTGGCCCTGCTGGGCGAATCCGGTTGCGGCAAATCCGTCACCTCCCTCGCGCTGATGGGGCTGCTGGCGCCGCAAGCGCAGGTGGAAGGCCGCATCGTCTTCCAGGGCCGGGATCTGCGCGCGGCGTCCCCCGATGAATTGCGGGACCTGCGCGGCGCGGCGCTCGCCATGGTGTTCCAGGAACCCATGGCGTCCCTCAATCCCGTCTTGCCCGTCGGCCGCCAGGTGGCGGAGGCGCTGGTCGCGCATGGCCGCGCCAATCGCCGCGCCGCCAAGGACCGCGCCATCGCGCTGTTCCGCGAGGTAGGGCTTTCCGAGCCGGAACGCCGCTACGCCGCCTATCCGCATGAACTCTCGGGCGGCATGTGCCAGCGCGTGATGATCGCCATGGCGATCGCCTGCGATCCCGTGTTGCTGATCGCGGATGAGCCGACGACGGCGCTCGACGTCACCATCCAGAAGCAGATTCTGGCACTGATCGAGGATCTCCGCCGCCGGCGCGGCACCGCCGTGCTGCTCATCACCCATGACCTCGGCGTGGTGGCGGAAAACGCCGACCGCGTCGCGGTGATGTATGCCGGGCTGATCGTGGAAACCGCGCCCGTCCGCGCGCTGTTCGCAGCACCCTTGCATCCCTACACGCGCGGCCTGCTCGATTCGATGCCCGACCTCGACGATGAGGACGCGGTGCTGCACGCGATTCCCGGCCAGGTACCGGACCTCGCCAGCCTGCCGCCGGGCTGCGCCTTCGCCGCCCGCTGTGGCCGGGCGGATGAACGCTGCCTCGCGGCGATCCCGCCCCTGGTCGAGGCGGCGCCGGGCCGGGCCGTGCGCTGCTGGCACCCGCTGGACCCACCCCTGGCATGACGCCGCTTCTCACGGTCCAGGGCCTGACCAAGCACTACCCCCTGCCCCGCCCCCATCCCTTCGCGCGCGCCCCCCTGCTGCGGGCGGTGGAGGATGTGTCCTTCACCATCGGCGAAGGCGAAACCCTGGGGCTGGTGGGCGAAAGCGGCAGCGGCAAATCCACGATCGCGCGGTTGATCCTGCGCCTCATCCCGGCCACCGCGGGCCGCGTGGAATTTCGCGGCCGCAGCATCCTCGATCTGCCGAAGTCGGAATTCCAGGCGCTGCGGCGGCAGATGCAGATGGTGTTCCAGGACCCCGCCGGGTCGCTCAACCCGTCCTACCGCGTGGCTGAGATCATCGAGGAACCGATGATCGTCCACGCCACCCCGCCCACCGCCGCGGAGCGCCGGGACCGCGTCGCCTCCCTGCTCGCCCAGGTCGGGCTGGACCCGAGCCACGCGACCCGCTGGCCCCATGAATTCAGTGGCGGCCAGCGCCAGCGTATCGGCATCGCCCGGGCGCTCGCTGTGGAAGCGAAGCTGCTGGTGGCGGATGAGCCGGTCTCGGCGCTGGATGTCTCTGTCCAGGCGCAGATCCTGAACCTGATGCAGACGTTGAAGGACGCGCACGGCCTGTCCTACCTGTTCATCGCGCATGATCTGGCGGTGGTGAAGCACATGAGCGAGCGCGTCGCCGTGATGGTGCTCGGCCGCATCGTCGAGCAGGCCCCGCGCGCCGAGATCTGGCGCCGCCCCGCCCATCCCTACACCCGCATGCTGCTGGACGCCGTGCCGCGCGCGCGGGTGCCGGAGAAGCGCGCCGAGGCGCTGCCCCCAGGCGACATGCCAAGCCCGATCACCCCCCCCAGCGGCTGCGCCTTCCATCCGCGCTGCCCGTCGCGGATGCCGCGCTGTTCGCAATCCGCGCCGCCGGTGAAGGAAATCGCCCCCGGCCACACCGCCGCCTGCTTCCTCTACTGAACCACCACCCGGAACCCATTGCCGCGCCAGAACCCATCCGGTTCCAGGCTGCCCCGGTAATGCGCGTTCGCCTTCTCAGCGCCGGAGGAAAAGCAGCCGCCCCGCAGCACGCGGCGCCAGTCTGGCGGCGCCTCCGCCGCTTCGCGTCCATCCGTCGCGTCATAGGGATAGGCGAGGTCTGGCCGGTCCATAGCCGGCCCCCAGAGCGTGGCGCACCACTCCCACACCTGCCCCGCCATATCCGCCGCGCCGAAGGGCGAGACGCCGCGCGGGAACATCCCCACAGCGCAGGGCGCGTTCAGCCCCGCCGCTTCCCCATTGCAGCGATCGGCGTCCCACGCCGCGGCCCAGGGATGCACGGGCGCCGCGCCATGCGCCTGGTCCCCCCGCGCGGCGCGTTCCCATTCCGCCTCGGTCGGCAGCCGCACCACGGCCTGCGGTCCGATCCGGCCTTCGCCCCGCCAAGTCTCGGTCAGCCAGGCGCAGCAGGCCATGGCATCCCGCCAGGTCAGATCGGTCGCCGGCGCGTTCAGCAGGGCGGGGTCGTCCCGGGCGGGAGACACCCAGCCCCGCCCGGTCGCGGCGATGAAGCGGCCATAAAGCGTATTCGTCACGGGATAGCGCCCGATCCGGAACCCGCCGACCGCCACCCGATGCGGCGGGCTTGAATTGGGCGTCAGTACGGAGCCCATCGCGACCTCCCCGCCCGGCACCGCCACCAGTGCCGCGAAATCCCGCGGATCGCCCCGCCGCGCGAGTTCCCGCCCCGCCACCGCGCGTTGCGGCGCGCCAAGCCGCCCACCTTCGACGATCGCCAGCAGCGCCTCCGCCAGCCCCGGCACGGGGCCGGGCTCGATCTCCGCCGCCAACAGCACGCCGGCATCCCCCGTGCAGGCGAGCGCGGCGGCCAGGGCGGGCGCGATCTCCGGCGCCGCAGCGACGCAATGGCGCAGCACGGCGGCCATGCCGGGAGGATCCAGCGCGAATTTCAGCGCCAGCGACAGCGGATGCTCATTCTCCAGCGCGCGGGCCATCAGCAGCGGTTGCATGAAGCCGGCATCGAGCAGCGGCGCATCGGCGGGCGTCGCCACCACCAGCAGCCGGTCCCGCAAGACCGGCGCGCTGGGCGAAGCGCTGCCCAGCCGCTGCGCCAGGGCGAAGTATCCGGGCAGGCCGAGCAGTGGATCACGGAACCCCTCCGGCCGCTGTGCCGCCAGCAGTGGCAGCAGGCGATGCCGCCGGAAGCCG
>CANJXD010000217.1 GCA_947478535.1 Acetobacteraceae bacterium | reverse complement strand
TGAAGGCCTTTGCCAATCCGCACGAGACCCTGCTCGTCGTCGATGCGATGACGGGCCAGGACGCGGTGCATACCGCCAAAGCGTTCCAGGACAAGGTGGGCGTCACCGGCATCGTCATGACGCGCGTCGATGGCGATGCGCGCGGTGGCGCGGCCTTGTCCATGCGCGCCGTGACGGGCGCGCCGATCAAGCTGCTGGGCGCCGGCGAGAAGCTGGACGCGCTGGAGGATTTCCATCCGGATCGCATCGCGAACCGTATCCTCGGCATGGGCGACATCGTCTCCCTCGTCGAGCGCGCGGCGGAGACGATCGACCAGGCGGAAGCCGAAAAGCTTGCGAAGAAGATGCAGAAGGGGTCGTTCGACCTCGAGGATTATGCATCGCAGATCAAGCAGATCGGCAAGATGGGCTCGCTCTCCGGCATCCTCGGGATGCTGCCGGGTGTGGGCAAGATCAAGTCGCAGATCGAGAACGCCAATCTCGATCAGACCATGCTGAAGCGCCAGGCGGCCATCATCGGCTCCATGACGCCGAAGGAGCGCCGGAACCCGGACCTGCTGAAGGCGTCGCGCAAGCGGCGCATCGCCGCGGGGTCGGGGACGACGGTGCAGGAAATCAACAAACTGCTGAAGCAGTTCGATGAGATGTCCGCGATGATGAAGCGGATGACCAAGCTCGGTCAGAAGGGGCTGATGCGGGGGGGCCTTGGTGCCCTCATGCCCGGCCTCGGCAACCGACGACCTTTCTAGTCTAGACGATCAGGAGAAGGTAACCCTCATGGGCCTCAAGATCCGCCTCGCGCGCGCTGGCGCCAAGAAGCGTCCGTACTATCACATCGTGGTGGCGGACAGCCGCAGCCCGCGCGATGGCCGCTTCATCGAGAAGCTGGGCAGCTACAACCCGATGCTGCCGTCGGACCACCCCGACCGCGTGCGGCTGTTTGCCGAGCGCATCACGCATTGGAAGTCCGTCGGCGCGCTGCCGACGGAGCGGGTGGCGAAGTTCCTGGGCCATGCCGGCCTGGCGCCGATGCCGGTGTACGCCGAGCAGCCGAAGCAGTCCGCGCCGAAGAAGAAGGCGCAGGAACGCGCCGCGGCAGCGGGCTGAGCCATTCGGGCGGGTTGAACGGCCATGGCCGCGCGGACCGTATTGGTGGGGGAGATCGGGCGGCCGCACGGTGTGCGGGGCCTGGTGCGCTTGCACGCCTTTACGGCCGACCCACGCGCCATCGGCACTTATGGCCCGCTGACGGATGCCAGCGGCACGAAGCGCTTTGCCGTGACGGCGCTGCCCGATGGGCTGGCGCGCATCGATGGTGTCGCCGACCGTGATGCCGCCGCGCGACTGACCGGGACAAAGCTGTTCGTCGAACGCGCCGCCATGCCGCCGCCGGCCGACCCGGAGGAGTTCTACCTCAGTGACCTCGAGGGCCTCGCGGCCATCGGGGCTGATGGCGGGGCGCTGGGGGTCGTGCGGGTGGTCGAAGACCATGGCGCGGGGCCGTTCCTGGTCATCGACGGCGTGGCGGGGGAACTGCTGGTTCCCTTCACCCGTGCGGCGGTGCCGGTGGTCGATGTCGCGGGCGGGCGGGTTACCGTCATCCCGCCGGCGGAGGTCATGGTGCGGCCGGAAGATGCGGCCCGGGGCGGGGATCGGGATGCGGAGGCGGCGGCGTGAGCTGGCAGGCCACCATCCTGACGCTGTTCCCGGAGATGTTCCCGGGTCCGCTCGGTTTCTCCCTCGCCGGTCGCGCGCTGCGCGAAGGGCTGTGGGGGATCGAGGCGCTGGATATCCGCAGCTTCGCCACGGACCGCCATCGCAGCGTCGATGACACACCCTTCGGGGGTGGTGCGGGGATGGTGATGCGGCCGGATGTGCTGGATGCCGCCTGCGCGGCAGCCGAAGCGCACAACCCCGGCGCACCGCTGGTCTATCTCACGCCACGCGGCGCGCCGCTGGACCAGGCCCTGGTGCGGGAGTTGGCGGCGGGGCCCGGCGTCGCGGTGCTGTGCGGTCGCTACGAGGGCATCGACCAGCGGGTGATCGAGGCGCGCGGGATGCGGGAGGTCTCTGCCGGAGATTTCGTGCTCTCGGGCGGGGAACCGGCGGCGCTGCTGATGCTCGATGCCTGCATCCGGCTGCTGCCGGGGGTGATGGGGGCCGCGGCCTCGGCGGTGGAGGAAAGCCACGGCGCCGAGGGGCTGCTCGAATACCCGCATTACACGCGGCCCGCCGATTGGCAGGGCCGGACGGTGCCGGAGGTTCTGCTCTCCGGCCACCATGCGGAGGTGGCGCGCTGGCGCCGTGCGGAGGCCGAGGCGGCCACCCGCGCGCGCAGGCCGGACCTCTGGGAGCGCTTTGTCCGCCGTCAGGCGGAAGGAAACCAGGCGAAGGCGGGGCGGCTGGACGGCCACCCGGCCGCCGCCTAATTGCTGATCACGGAAGGAACCACCCTCATGAACCTGCTCCAGCAGTTCAACGCCGCCCAGCAGGCGCGGCTTGCCTCCACCCGCACGACGCCGGAATTCGACGCGGGCGATACCCTTCGCGTCATGGTGAAGGTCGTGGAAGGCGAGCGTATCCGCACCCAGGCCTATGAAGGCGTCTGCATCGCGCGGTCCAACCGCGGCGTGAACAGCAACTTCACCGTTCGCAAGCTGTCCTACGGCGAGGGTGTGGAGCGCATCTTCCCGCTGTTCTCCCCGAATGTGGCGGAGATCATCGTGGTGCGCCGCGGCAAGGTGCGGCGCGCGAAGCTGTACTACCTGCGTGGCCGCACCGGTAAGTCGGCGCGCATCGAGGAGCGGGCGCGCGTCAAGGTTGACGCCGCCTGAAGTCGCTGATCTGACGCGCCCCGGCCAGTCGCCGGGGCGCGGTTGCTTTTGGGGGAAGTCGGGATGTCGGCCACGAAGCCGCGGACGCTGTTCGACAAGATCTGGGACGCTCATGTCGTCGAGACGCTGCCCGATGGGACGGCGGTGCTCTACATCGACAAGCACCTCACGCATGAGGTGACGAGCCCGCAGGCCTTCGAGGGCCTTCGCCTGGCCGGGCGCAAGGTGCGCAGGCCGGATGCGACGCTGGCGGTGGTGGACCACAACATCGCCACCGATGCCAGCCGCTACGGCCGCATCGAGGACCCCGAGAGCCGCACGCAGGTCGAGACGCTGGAGGCCAATGTGAAGGCCTTCGGCGTGCCCTACATTCCGCTCGACGACAAGCGCCAGGGCATTGTCCACGTCATCGGCCCGGAGCTGGGGCTTTCCCTGCCGGGCATGACCATCGTGTGTGGTGACAGCCACACCTCCACCCATGGCGCGATGGGCGCGCTGGCCTTCGGCATCGGCACCTCGGAGGTTGAGCATGTGCTCGCCACGCAGACGCTGCTGCAGAAGCCGGCGAAGAACATGCGGGTGACGGTGGATGGCGTGCTGCCGCTGGGCTGCACGGCGAAGGACATCGTGCTGGCGATCATCGGCAAGATCGGCACCGCCGGCGGCACCGGCCATGTCATCGAATTCGCCGGCGAGGCGATCCGTTCGCTCGACATGGCCGGCCGCATGACGGTCTGCAACATGTCGATTGAGGCCGGCGCCCGCGCCGGTATGGTGGCGCCGGACCAGAAGACCTTCGACTACGTGAAGGGCCGCCCCTTCGCGCCGAAGGGCGAGGCCTATGACCGCGCCGTCGCGTGGTGGAGCACGCTGCCCTCCGACGCCGGCGCGCATTTCGACAAGGAAGTGACGCTCGACGCCGCCAGCATCGTCCCGCAGATGACCTGGGGCACCAGCCCCGAGGACGTGCTGCCGGTGACCGGCATCGTGCCGAACCCGGCCGACTACGCCGATGAGGCGCGGCGCACGCAGGTCGCGCGCATGGTGGAATACATGGGGCTGACGCCGGGCCAGAAGCTGGTCGACCTAAAGGTCGATGTCGTCTTCGTGGGGTCCTGCACCAACAGCCGCATCGAGGATATCCGCGCCGCCGCCGCCATCGCCAAGGGGCGCAAGGTGGCCGCCCATGTCCGCGCACTGATCGTCCCGGGCTCCGGCCTGGTGAAGGAAGCGGCGGAGGCCGAGGGGCTGGACAAGGTGCTGCTCGAAGCCGGCTTCGAATGGCGGGAGGCCGGTTGTTCGATGTGCCTCGGCATGAACCCGGACAAGCTGAAGCCCGGCCAGCGCAGCGCCAGCACCTCCAACCGCAACTTCGAGGGCCGACAGGGCCCCGGCGGGCGCACCCACCTCGTCTCCCCCGCCATGGCGGCTGCGGCGGCGATCGCGGGGCATTTCGTCGATGTGCGCGAATTCCTGACGACGGAGGGCGTGTGAGATGAGGGCCTTCACCACGCTGACCGGCATCGCGGCACCGATGCCGCTGGCCAATGTCGATACCGACAAGATCATCCCCGGCCGCTTCCTCAAGACCATCGAGCGCACCGGCCTCGGCAAGCACCTGTTCGCGAATATGCGCTTCAACGATGACGGCACGGAGAAGCCGGACTTCGTGCTGAACCAGGAACCCTACCGCCACGCCGAGGTGCTGATCGCCTACGAGAATTTCGGCTGTGGCTCGTCGCGCGAACACGCGCCCTGGGCGCTGCTGGATTTCGGCATCCGCTGCGTCATCGCGCCGGATTTCGCGGATATCTTCCACAACAACAGCTTCAAGAACGGCGTGCTGCCGGTGAAGCTGCCGCGGGAGATCTGCGAGACGCTGATCGAGGACGCCAAGCTTGGTGCCAATGCGCGCGTCACCGTCGATCTCGAACGCCAGGTCGTGGTGCGCCCGAATGGCGAGGAAATCCCGTTCAAGATCGATGAGTTCCGCCGGCATCTGCTGCTGAACGGGCTCGACGATATCGGGCAGACGATGCAGCACGCACCGGCGATCGACAGCTTCGAGGCGAAGCAGCGCGCGGCGCAGCCCTGGCTTTACACGGCGTCGTAACGCGCGACAGGCGGTGTCAGGGGGGCTAGCCCCCTCCTGTAACCCGGGCGCGTCAGCCGGCGCATGGCCCCGGTTGGTGCCTCGTCCGGTGCGACGATTGCGGGGCGTGCCGCGCCAGACTACCGTTCCTGGCCAAGACAGGGCGGGGGGCGAGCGGCAGTGCCAAACCGAGCCGATCGCGGCGCCTCCCCTCCCGGCCCGACGCGCCGGAAGCGCGACGCGCGCATGACGGACGCCGCCGCACCCGCACCGCCGGCCTGGGATGCCACGAGGGCTGACACGCATCGCTGTGACATCGCCACCGCGGTCTCGGTGCCGGACGGCATACGGCTTTGCTTCGGCGCCGCCGCGCTCCAGGCGCCGGATGGCCAGGTGGCGCGGCTGCTCGCCGCTTGTGAACTGAGCCCCACCGCCGCGCAGCACCTGCTGGGCCAACTGCGTGACGTGCTGGCGTCGCTGGAGGCGGCGCGCCGTGGGCGGCACCCGGGGACGTGACACGCACCGATTTCCTGATTGTTGACGAGTTCCTGCAGACCCTGCCCGAGGCTCGCGCGCTGAAGACCGCCTTCGAGCTTGGCATCATCGCCCGGTTGCAGGCGCAGGGGCGTGGCGCCTCCGCGGCCTTGGCCCGGCTGGTCGGGCTGGACGAGGCGGCGATGCGGCTGCTGCTCGACCTGCTGGTGGCCAATGGCGTGGTGCAGGAACGCGGTGGCGATGTGATGCTCGCCGATCGCTTCCTGCGCGCCTTGCGCTATCGCGATCTGCTGGAGGTGCGGCTCGACTACGTCGGCCATGTGCTGCGCGATTTCGCCGAGGGTTTCACCACGCTGCTGCGCGACCCCGCCGGGTTCCAGCAATCCGCCCGACTGTTCGACCTGTTCGACTATCGCCCCGCGCTGCTGACGGATGCCGCCAGCCTGGAGCGGACGCGCGCCTGGATGCGCATCACCACCGTGCTCACCCGCTATGAGGCAGGCCCCTGCCTGGAACGCTACGATATGGGCGCGCATCGGCGCGTGCTGGATGTCGGCGGCAATAGCGGGGAATTCCTTCGCCAGATCTGCCTCGCCCATCCCGCGATCACCGGCAGCGTGCTGGACCTGCCGCTGGTCTGCGACATCGGCCTCGACGCGATGCTCGCGATGCCGGAGGCGCCGCGCATCGGCTTCATCGCCGGCGATCTCCGCGAGCAGGCGCTGCCGCCGGGCCATGACCTCGTGACTTTCAAATCCATGCTGCATGACTGGCCGGAGCGGCTGGCGCGCGAGTTCCTCGCCAAGGCCTTCGCCGCGTTGCCGCCTGGCGGCACGCTGCTGATCTATGAGCGTGCGGCGCTTCGCTTCACGGGGAAGCTGCCGCTGGGCATGCTGCCGAACCTGCTGTTCTTTCGCAGCTACCGGGGCGCGGAGGAGTATGTCGCGATGCTCGAAGCGATCGGCTTCACGGCGATCGAGGCAGGCGACATCGCCCTGGATTCGCCCTTCCTGCTGATCACGGCACGGAAGCCGGGCGATGCGTGATCCGCCGCCACGGTGCCCCGCATGAGCCAGCCCGCGGCAAGCACCCGCGATGGCCGCTTCGATCCGGCGCGGCAGGTCGAGGTGACCATGCATTTCGCCTGCAATCTGCGCTGCACGCATTGCATGATCGAAGGCACGATGGATTGGTTGCGGCCGGAGCCGGATGCACGCTTCGGCGCCATTCTGGCGGAGAATGCGCGCACCGGGCGCTGGGACAGCCTGACGCTCACCGGCGCCGAGATCACTCTGCGGCGCGACCTGCCCGATCTGGCGCGCGCCGCGCGCGCCAGTGGTTTCCGCCATGTCCGTATCCAGACGCATGGCGGGCGCCTCGCCGATCCAGCCTATGCGCGGCGGCTGGTCGAGGCCGGGGTGGACGAATATTTCGTCAGTGTCACCGCCGCCGATGCCGAGACCCATGACGGCATCACGGGCATCACCGGGTCCTTCGACGCGACGTTGCGGGGGCTGGAGGTGCTGGATGCCATGCCGGGCGTGCTGCTGCTGACCAACACCGTCATCACCCGCCGCAGTTTCCACCAGTTGGAGCAGGTGGTGCAGCGGCTTGGCCATCTGCGCCGGCTCGGCCGGATGGAATTCTGGGGCTATTGGCCGATGCGCGAGACCGATGAGAAGGGGCTGATCGCGTCGCATCCCGAGGTGCTGCCGCATCTGCGGGCGGCGATCGCGGCGGCGCGCGGCCTCGGCCGTTCGGTCGCGGTGAAGAACTTTCCCGAATGCCTGCTCGGGACGGATGGCGATGCGCTGGACAATGGCCAGCCGGAGTTGGTGATCGACCCGGATTTCTGGCCGCAATTCATGCGCAATGGCTTTCATCAATGCGTGCACCGGGCGGCCTGCGGATCGCGCCGTTGCCTCGGGCTTAACACGGCCTATGTGGCGCAATATGGCTGGCAGGCGGAGGTTCTTGCGCCGCTGCCGCGGGAGGCCTGAGTGGCACGCGCCGATGCCTTCAAGCTGGCCGTCGAGGATGCCGCGCTGCTGCTGGAATTCGGCAGTGTCGTCGGCCCCGCGCCGCTCGGCGGGGCGCCACCTGTGCGGGTGGCTGACCGCATCCTGCTGACGCCCGCCGCCGCCCAGCGCCTGGTGTTCAGCCTGCAGGAGGCGCTGGCGCCGCATGCCGAGGCGATGCGGGCGGCGCAGGCGCAGGCCATGGCGCCGCAGCAGGCGGCACGCCTGGTCGATCCGATGGCCGTGACCCGGCCGGGCGCGGCACTGCGCCGACTGGTCGAGGCGCTCGACGCACCGTTCCACCATGAGCCGTCCTTCCGGGTCAGCCCGGGCGCGCTGAGCACGGACCGCTTCCTGCTGACGCTGAACATCCGCGACATTGCCGGCGATGCGCCCGCCCGCTGCCTGGCGATTGGCGACCAGTTCGGCATGCCGCCGACCGCACGCGCGGCAGCGACGGCCGGGTTCGCCGAGGCCGCGCAGGTGCATTTCGGCTTCGAGGGTGACCCGGGCGATAACCCTGCGGGCGATCCGGGTGCCGCTGTCTGCAAACTCTATTTGGAACGCGCGGTGCCAGCCGCCGCCGCGGCGGCCGCAGCGCAAGCAGGCCAGCCGGTGCTGCGCCACCTCGCCTTCAAGTGGAACGCGACGACCGGCGAGGCCGTGACCAGCCGCTACCTGTGGCATCCGCATCTGCCGCCTGGCGCCATCGCCGCGCGGCTCGACCGGCTGTTCGACGGCGGCGATGGCCGGCCGTTGCAACTGGCGCAGGCCGCCCTGTTCCTGCTCGCGCCGCTGATCGCGCCCGCGCGGATGCAGTATCTCGAGGTGGTCGAGCCCGGCACCGCGCGGCGGTCGTTCGATCTGAACTTCTACGGCTCCGGCCTGTTGGTGCGGGATGCCCAGCACCTGCTGGCGGCGATGCGCGACCTGTTCGGGCTGCGTCCCGGCGCGTTCCAGGCCCTGCTGGATGCGGTGCGGATGCAGCCGCTCGGCCACATCGCGGGCGGCGTGCATCGGGATGGGCGGAGCTTCTTCAACATCTATCACGGCGCCACACGCGTCCTGCCGCGCTGAGACGATGCAGGCCGCGTCCCGCACGGAATACGCGACCGCCGCCGATCCGGCGCTGAACTACTGCCTGTGGCCCTATCCGCCCCCGTCGCCAGCGGAGGACCGGCTGCGTTCGGTCAACCTGCTGTATCGGTCCTTCGAGATCGCCGGGCTTGGCCCGCGCGCCTTCGCGCTGGTGGATGCCATCCGCGCCGGCATCGGCCCGTTCCACACGGTCTTTGGCATCAAATGGGCCGATGGCAGGCTCGGCTGGGAATTCTATTTCTACGACTATCGCCGCCGGGCGCGGGAGGTCTCCATCCCGCGCATCCTGGCCGCGATCCGGGAGTACGCGCCCTGCGACTTCGCGCCGGCGGAGACGCTTCCCTACTTCATGGT
The DNA here is from genome assembly GCA_947478535.1 of Acetobacteraceae bacterium. The sequence goes on along the minus strand of CANJXD010000217.1, from coordinate 2 downwards.
CT
>CANJXD010000216.1 GCA_947478535.1 Acetobacteraceae bacterium | reverse complement strand
GGAAACCGCCTTGCAGCGGGTGGGGCTGGAGCCGGAGCGCAAGCGCTTCGCCCCGCATGTGACCCTGGCGCGGACGGAGCGGGCGGAGACGGCCAAGCTGGTCGGCTTCGTGCAGACCCACAGCCTGTTCCGCACGTCCCCGGTGGCGGTGGAACATTTTACGCTGTTTTCTTCCTTTCTCGGGAAGGAGGCCGCGCATTACGTGCCGGAGGTGGAGTACGAGCTGGCGTAGCCCTGCCGCATCCTCACAACCCGCGCAGCCGCGCCGATCAGGCGGCCCGCCTTGCCGCGCGCCTGCGGCAGCCCGTCAAAAGTAGCCTTCGCGCTTCTTGCGTTCCATGGAGGCTTCCTGGTCGCTGTCGATCAGGCGGCCCTCGCGTTCGGATTTCTTGCTGTCGCGGATTTCGGCCAGCACTTCGTCCATCGTCACGGCGCGGCTTTCATGGGCGCCGGTCAGTGGCCAGTCCCCCATGGTGCGGAAGCGCACCCAAATCATTTCCACCTGCTCGCCGGGTTGCAGCGGCATGCGGTCATCGTCGCGCATGATGATGGCGCCGGACCGGCGGAGGCAGGGGCGTTCGGCCGCGAAATACAGCGGCACCACGGGGATGTTTTCGGCCGCGATGTAGTCCCACACGTCGAATTCGGTCCAGTTGGACAGCGGGAAGACGCGCATGCCCTCCCCCGCATTGAGCCGCGTGTTGTAGAGGCCCCAGAGTTCCGGCCGCTGGTTGCGCGGCTCCCAGGTATGGCCGGCGGTGCGGTGGCTGAAGACGCGTTCCTTCGCCCGCGCCTTCTCCTCATCCCGCCTGGCACCACCGAGCGCCGCGTCGAAGCCATACTTGTCCAGCGCCTGCTTCAGCCCCTCCGTCCCCATCACGGACATATGGACCTGGGAGCCGGAATCGAGCGGGTTGATGCCGCGCGCCACGCCATCGGGGTTGGTGTGGACGATGCAGTTCAGGCCGAGTTCGGCCATGCGCGCATCGCGGAAGTCCAGCATCGCGCGGAAATCCCAGCCGGTCGCGATATGCAGCAGCGGGAAGGGCGGCTTGCCCGGCGCGAAGGCCTTCATCGCGAGGTGCAGGACGACGGAGCTGTCCTTGCCGATGGAATACAGCAGCACCGGGTTCCGGAAGGTGGCGGCCATTTCCCGGATGATGGCGATACCCTCCGCCTCCAGCCGTTGCATGTGGGGGGTCAGCCTTGTCGCGGAATCCGGGCGCATGCGGGTGTCTGGCTCCGATTCAGGAACGGAAATTCGGTCGGTTCCTTCGCACGATGCGGTGGTGATGGAAAGGGCAAGGGCCTGCCACGGCTACCGCTGGTTGCGGTCGCAGGCGGGAACGCGGCCCGGAAACCGGGCTGCGTTCCACTTCCCATGCTTACGTGAAGGGTAACCGAGCCGCCTTACGGCTGGTTGCCGGACTGCCTTGCGGCTGCTGGGTGCTACGCGGCCTTGAGGAAGGTCTGCAGCTTCTCCGATGCCGTGTTCTTGTCGGTGCGGTCGATGGCGGCCAGCTCGGCGGCCAGGCGATCCAGCGCCTGTTCGTAGATCTGGCGTTCAGAGAAGGACTGGTCGGGCTGGCCGGCATTGCGGTGCAGGTCCCGCACCACCTCGGCGATGGCCAGCGGGTCCCCGGAATTGATCTTCGCCTCATACTCCTGGGCGCGGCGGGACCACATGGTGCGCTTGATGCGGGCGCGGCCGCGCAGCACTTCCAGCGCCTCCTTCATCATCTCCGCGCTGGCCAGCTTGCGCAGGCCGGAGGAGGCCGCCTTGTTGACCGGGACGCGCAGCGTCATCCGGTTTTCCTCGAAGGTCACGATGATGACCTTGAGCGACATGCCGGCCACCGGCATGTCCTCCACGCCCTGCACCTGGCCGACGCCATGGGTGGGATACACCACATGGTCGCCCGCCTTGAATTCGACCGGCGGTCCCTTGGGCTTGGGCGGCGGCGGCGGGGTGGCGTCATCGCCCTCCTCCACCCGCGGTGCGGGCCGCGGTGGGAAGACCGGGGGCCGTGAGGAATTGGCCGGAGCGGCCGAGGAACGAGGGGGAGAGGAAGGCGGGGGGCGGTTCTGCATGGGGGTCATGGCCGGCCGGGCGGCGGGCTGCGGCGGGCGCTGCGCAACAGGGCGCGCGGCCGGGGCTGCCTCGGCGGGCTTCGATTCGAGGGGCGAGGCCGCGGGAGCTGCGGCCTCTGGCGTCTTGGGAGTGGGGGTCTTGGCAACTGGCTTCGCCGTGACCTCGGCCGGTTGGGCCTTCACCGGTGTCGCCTGCACGGGCGCGGCTTCCGGCGCCACGGCCTTTGCCGGCGCGACCTGCGCGGGCGCAGTCTTGGCGGGAGCTGCCTTCGCCGGAGCCTTGGCGGGAGCCGCCTTCGCCGGAGCCTTGGCGGGAACTGCCTTCGCCGGGGCCTTGGCGGGAGCCGCCTTCACCGGAGCCTTGACGGGAGCTGCCTTCGCCGGAGCCTTGGCGGGAGCTGCCTTCGCCGGGGCCTTGGCGGGAACTGCCTTCACCGGGGCCTTGGCGGGAGCCGCCTTCACAGGGGCTTTGGTCGTCGCGGCCTTCGCCGGAGGCGCATTCATGGGTGCGGCCTGAGCTTTCGCGGACGCAATCTTGGCGGCCGGGGCCTTCGCAGGCTTGCCGTTCTTCGCCGGGGCGGTTTGCTTCATCACGCCACCCACTTCCATTCCGCGCCTAGGGCAACCAAGCCTGCCTCGTCCCGGATAGGCGGGGCGGCGGCGGGCCTGGCCCGGTCGCGGGTTTGTCATGGACCCGATGGGCAGGGAACGCACGGAGGCCGTGCCGCTTTCCCGATCCCTTTGATAACATAATACAAACCGCGGCAAGTTTCTACCCCCGGCCCTCGCGGACCCCGGATGGCACGCCACGGACCCGCCCGCAGTGGCTGGAGCGCATCCCAGCCGTGCATCCGGAGTGGTAGGGAACGGGGAGGGCGAGCGGAGGTTGCGTGGCCCGGCCCGGCCTGGCCCGGATGATCAGGGTTTGCCGGGCGCGGGGTCGAACAGCGCCAGCTTGCCCGGCTTGTCCTTCCAATCATCCGCATCGGCCGGGGCCTCACCCTTGCGGGTGATGTTCGGCCATTGCGTCGAGTAGGTCCGGTTCAGCTCGACCCAGGCGGTCGCCTTGTCATCGCTATCCGGCAGGATCGCCTCAGCGGGGCATTCCGGCTCGCAGACGCCGCAATCGATGCATTCATCGGGATGGATGACCAGCATGTTCTCGCCCACGTAGAAGCAGTCCACGGGACAGACCTCCACGCAGTCCATGAATTTGCACTTGATGCAGCTCTCGGTGACGACGTAGGTCAACTGCGCCTCCGGCGGGGATCCAAAATGCGTTCATCGCCGCTGTCCGCGGCGCCGCCGCGGGTTGTTCGCGGCTGAGTGATCACGACATGGCCCGGCGCGCCGCGCAAGGCAAGCGTCCGCAGCATGCGTTCACGCGGGGTCTGACAGGTCTTCGTACAAAAGCCGCGCTTCCACGGCTGGTCCGCGCCGCGCCGCCAGCGCCAGCACCCGCCACACCCGGACCTGTCCGCCCAGCGCCAGGGTCAGCACATCCCCCGCGCGCAGCTTCGCATGGGGCTTGTCCGTGGGTAGGCGATTGATGCGCACCCGGCCGCGTTCGACCTGGCGGGAACACTCGGCGCGCGTCTTCGCCAGACGCGCGCACCAGAGCCAGAGGTCGAGACGCTGCCAATCGCGCCCGCCCTCTGCCTCCATCGCCCACTCAGTCCTTTTTCAGCTTCAGCTGGGCCAGGATCGCGAAGGGCGAATCGGCCTTGGCGCCGGCGAAGACCTCGCGCGGCGGCCGCTCGCCTCGGTCAAACCGATCACCCCCCGGGCGCGGCCCCCGGTCATCCCTTCGCGGCCCATCAAAGCGCGGCCTATCCCCCTGGGGACGATCCCCTTGCGGACGATCCCCTTGGGGGCGCGGTCGATCCCCTTGGGGCCTGTCCCCCTGCGGGCGCGGACGGTCGCCTTGGGGGCGATCCCCCTGCGGACGCGGACGGTCTCCTTGGGGTCGATCCCCCTGCGGACGGTCACCCTGGGGACGATCCCCTTGCGGACGGTCACCTTGAGGACGATCCCCCTGCGGACGGTCACCTTGCGGACGCGGCCCATAGGGGCGCCGATCCGGGCGCGGCCCATCGAAGCGCGGCCGTTCCCCTTGGGGCCTATCCGCTTGCGGCTGCCCCTCCACCGGGGCGCCGCCCTCGGCCGGCGGGCGTGGCGCCTCGTCACGGCGCGGCCCGCGGAATTCGCGGCGCGGCCCGTCCCGGCGCTGGCCATCCCGGTTGCCTGGGGCACCACCTTCGCGCCGAGGCCCGCGATCCGGGCGCGGCTGGCGCAGTTCCGGCGGAATGGGCGGGCCGAAATAGACCGGGCGCGGCCCAGCATCCGGCGCGCCCTCGCGCGGCGCCCGCGGTTCGCCTCTCGCCTCGCCCCGCCCCTCTGGACGCGGCCCGCGCGCCGCTTGGTCCGGCCTTTGGTCCGGCCGGCGCTCCGGCCGTGCCCCGCGCGGATGCTGCGGGCGTTCCGGGCGGTGCACGGCAATGCGTGCCGGCGCCGGCGGGCCGAACTGCCCTTCTTCCATCTCGCCCGCGGCGATCAGGCGAAAACCCATCGCCTCCAGCGCCATCGGCAGGGTATCGCCCTTCACGCCGAGCCGGGACGCCAGCCCTTCCGGCACCGGCGCCGGGGCGCGGCGCGTCAGGTACCCGATCTCACCGGCAATGCGTTCCGCCACGTCGAGCCGCAGCAGCACGCGCCCCGCCGGCAGCCAGCCCGCCATGATGGCGAAGCCCGGCGGCCAGCCTTCCGGCCCGCGCGGCGTCATCGGATCGGCCGGTGCCGGCAACGGCACTTCCGGCAGCGTCACGGAGACCAGGCCCGGGTTCGGCAGCAACGGCGTCGGCACATTGCGCCGCAGCGACCACAGCTGCGCCCGCAACTGCATCGCCCGAGGCTTCAGAACATCCGGCAGATACAGCGCGTAGCGCCCGGCGCGGATGCCGATGGCCTTGAGCCGCGTCCGCAGATCGGCCGCGATCTCCCGCTCCGTCCCGCCCGGCGCCAGGCCCATGGCTTCGCGCAGCCGGAAGGCCGGGCCGCGCAGCGTGTTGTCCTCCGCCGCCTTGGCCTCGATCGCCTCCAGCCCGCCCAATTCCTTCTTCACCAGCCCATCGAGCCAGGTGGCGAGGCGGACGCGCACGCGTTCGCGCTGCGTGTTGTCCAGGAACTCGCTGGCGATCACGTCGACATGCGGCTTCAGCGGTTCCGGCCCCGGCCGCAGCCGCGCCACTTCCGCATTGTCCCACATCACGCGGTGCTGCGGCGTCAGGGTGAAGGCTTCGTCCTTCGCCATCTCCAGCGCGGCGAGGCGCCTTGGCATTTCTTCCCGCAGCGCGCGGCGGGCGGCCCGCAGGACGAGGCGCTTTTCCTCCTCCTTCGTCGCATCCGGGTCGGGCTGGAAGTGGAAGCCCTGCACCTTGCCGACGGTATGCCCCTCGACCATCACCTCGCCCTGGCGATTGACGGCCGAAAGCAGCTCCTTCTCCGTATCGTCGAGGCTGCGGATCAGATGCGCGGCACGGCGATCGACGAAGCGGGCGATCAGTCGTTCATGCAGCGCGTCGCTGACCGCTTCCTCTGCCTTGCGGGCATCGGCCTGCTGCGTCGGCGCATCGGCCAGCCAATCCGCGCGGGCGGCGATGTAGGACCAGATGCGCAGCGTCGCCAGCCGCTCCATCAGGGTATCGAGGTCACCCTCCACGCTGCCGAGGCCGGCGATATTGCTCGCCACCCAATCCGTCGGCAGTCGGCCCTCGCCGGCGAGGTGCCCGAAGATCTTGGCGCAGAGCTTGGTATGGCTGTCATCCGCCATCTTGCGGAAATCCGGCACCTGGCAGGCTTCCCACAGCAGCCGCACGCGGGCGCGGCCCTGCGCCAGGCCGCGAATCTCACCCTCCCGCGACAGGGCGTTCAGCGTGATGTGATCGACCGCGTCATTGCCCTTGGCCAGCCCCGCCTGAGGTGGGGAGGCGCCCAGGCTGTCCAACAGCCCGTCGATGCTGGCGAAATCCAGGTCCGAATTCCGCCAGGCGATCTGCGTCAGCGGCTCAAAGGCGTGGTTCTCGATCTCCCGCGCCATGTCGTCCGGCAGCGGCGGGCATTCGGCGGTGGTGCCGAAGGTGCCGTCGCGCATGCCGCGCCCGGCGCGCCCGGCGATCTGCGCGGCTTCCTGGGACGTCAGCGCGCGCAGCTGGTGGCCATCGAACTTGCGGAGATCCGCGAAGGCCACATGGTCCACATCCATGTTGAGGCCCATGCCGATGGCGTCCGTCGCCACCAGGAAATCGACCTCCCGGTTCTGGTACAGCGCCACCTGGGCGTTGCGCGTGCGGGGCGAAAGCCGGCCCATCACCACCGCGCAGCCACCGCGGCGCCGGCGCACGGCCTCCGCGATCGCATAGACCTCGGTCGCGCTGAAGGCGACGATGGCGGAGCGCGGCGGCAGCTTGGTGAGCTTCGCGGCGCCGGCATTCGTCAGCTGGGACAGGCGCGGGCGCGTCTCGATCTCGGCCTGCGGCACCAGGCGCTGCAACAGCGGGCGGATCGTCTCGGCGCCGAGGAACATCGTCTCGACCAACCCGCGCGCATGCAGCAGGCGATCGGTGAAGATGTGGCCGCGATCGGCATCGGCGCAGAGCTGGATTTCATCGACCGCGACGAATTCCGTCCGCCGGTCCAGCGGCATGGCTTCCACCGTGCAGGCGAACCAGCGGGCATCGGGGGGGATGATCTTCTCCTCCCCGGTGATCAGCGCGACATGCTTTTCACCCTTCGCCGCGACCATGCGGTCGTAGTTCTCCCGCGCCAGGAGGCGCAGCGGGAAGCCGATGATACCGGAGGAATGCGCAAGCAGCCGCGTGATGGCCAGGTGCGTCTTGCCGGTATTGGTGGGGCCGAGAACAGCGCGGACCCGTGGGGCGAACATGGGGGCGAACATGGGGCGATCGGACATCGTGTGGTCTGGCATAGTCCGTGGGGGAGGGGTTGCGTCGCACGGCGCCGCTCCCTTGGCAACCTTGACGAAGCCGAAGGGGCTTTGGCGTCCCTTGGCCCCTCGGGGTTTCCCGGCGCCTCCAATGCTCGCCTCGGGCAACGAAGTGGCAACTTCCGTGTCGCATGGTTGCCCCATGGCCGGTCCCCCCACCGCGCCATCTGGGGCAGGAGGCCCTGCATGACCGCATGGTTGAACCGGGTGCTCGGCACCCGGGTGATGTGGCTTTGCCTCGGCGTCGGCCTGACCGCCGCCACAATCCCCATCCTTCCCTGGCCGCCCACACCGGCCCTGGAACTGGCGGAGTTGCCGCCCGCCGAGGAATTGCAGCGCGCCGCGCTCAGCCTGCTCGCCATCACCGTCGCGGCATTGGCCATCCTGGCTGGGCTGACGGCGCTGGTGCTGGAGCGCAACGTGGAAGAAAGCGCCCCGCGCTCAGCCCTCTCCCACACGGGCCTGTCCCACACGGGCCTGCCCCACACGGGCCTGTCCCGGAATATGGCCAGCTTGGGTTAGGCGGACGCCAGCCTTGCCCCGGCATCCGGGGCATGGCGGTCCAGAACATCGCCCGGCAGCAGCATCATCCGGGCGCCGAAGGTCCAGACCAGCGCGCAATCCACCGCGCGCCCCGGGAAGGCCCGCCCGAGCACGGCCCGATAGGCCGCCATCTGCCGCAGATACAGCGTCGGCACCGCCGCAACGGTGGCCGGTGGCGGCCGGTTCGTCTTGTAGTCCAGCACCAGCACGCGCTCGGCCGTCACCAGCAGCCGGTCGACCTGCCCGCTGACCAGCCGGTCGCCGATCCGCCCAGCGATGGGGGCTTCCGCCAGGCTGTCGGGCCCGAAGGCCGGTGCGATCTCCGGTGCCGCCAGCAGCGCCATCACTTCCGCCAGCGTCATCGCCTGCTCATCCTCGGACAGCGCGTGGCCTGGCCGGGCCAGGAAGGCCCGCGCCGCTGCCTCCCGCATAGCGGGGTCCTGGTCCGGCAGGTGCTGCAGCAGCGCATGCACGAGCCGGCCGCGCCGGAAGCGTCGGCCTGTCGGGTCATCCACCCCATGCGGCGGCGCGGCCGGGCCCTCATTCTCCCCCGGCACTGCGGAAGGGGCGAGCGCATCCACCACGCCCTCCGGCGGTGCCGGGTGCCGCGCCCAGTCCGGCAGGGAGCCGGGCTCGGCCAGCGGCCGGTCCCGCCCATCTGGCCTGGGATCCGCCGTCTGCGACGCCTCCATCGCCCACATCGCCTCTCCTGCGAAGCGGCAGCCGGCGGGGGCGCCGAACGCCGCGGGGTCGAAAGGCTCCTCCCGCGCATCGTCCAGCCGGGCAAAACCCTGGTGGACCAGGTCGTACCAGCTGCCGTCCTTCCACGGCTTGTCCTTCGGCCGCTTCTTCTGCCACCCGCAGACCAGCAGCCGGTCCTCCGCCCGCGTCAGCGCGACATAGAGCAGCCGGTGCTCCTCCTCCGCCGAGGCCTGCTTCTCCGCCGCCAGCAGCGCGGTGTAGGCCGGCGCGTGATGGTCCTTGTTCGGCGCCCACAGGGGGATCGGCAGCGGGTTGGGCGCGCCGTCCTCCGGCAGGTGCCAGCGCATCTCGGACCCGTCCCGCCCCGCGCTGAGCGTATCCGGCAGGATCACCACCGGCGCCTGCAGCCCCTTCGCGCCATGCACGGTCATGATCCGCACGGCGTCGCCTGCGGCTTCCTGTTCGCGCTTCACCTCCGCCCCGCCGCGCCGCAGCCAGCCGATGAAGTGTTGCAGGCTCGGCGGGTGGCGCCGCCCATGGTCCAGCGCGGCGTTGAGGAATTCATCCACCGGGTC
>CANJXD010000215.1 GCA_947478535.1 Acetobacteraceae bacterium | reverse complement strand
GGGCATCGCCATCACCAGCCGCGAACGCAACGCCGCGGCGCCGGAGATCCCGACACTGGTGGAAGCGGGGCTCACCGATGTCGTCGTCAATCTCTGGTGGGGCGTGCTGGCGGCGGCCCGCACGCCGGTGCCGATCGTCGAGGCGCTGAACGGCGCCATCAACCGCGTGCTGGCGACACCGGCCGCGGCGGAATTCCTGGCGCGGGAGGGCGGCGTGCCGACGCCACGGCCCGCCGCCGAATTCGCCACCCTGCTGCGGGATGAGATCACCCGCTGGCAGGGCGTGGCGCGCGCCGCCGGGATCACCCCGGAATAGGGTCTATTCCATGCGGATGCCGGAGGTCTCGATCACGGGCATCCACTGCGCGAGCTGCGCTTGGTAGAATGTGCGAAATTCCGCCGCGGTGGTGCCGGCGGGATCGGTGCCGGCATCGCGCAGGCGGCGCTGGATGGCCTCGTCCCGCACTGCTGCGCGCACCGCGGCTTCGAGCCGGCCGATGATCTCCGGCGGCGTGCCGGCGCGGGCGTAGATGCCCATGAAGTTCGTGATGGTGAAGCCGGGCATGCCCTGTTCGACACAGGTCGCGAGGTCCGGCAATTGCGGGTTGCGCGTCTCCGCCAGCGTGGCGATGGGCTTCACCTGGCCGTTGCGGATGAACGGGACCTGGGAGGCGATGCCTTCGACCATCATATCCACATTGCCGGCGATCATGTCGGCGAAGACGGGCCCCGAGCCGCGATAGGGGACATGCGTCGCCTGGGTGTTGCTCAACTGCGTCAGCAGATGGCCACCGAAATGGTTGAGGCTGCCGATGCCGGCGGAGCCATAGGTCAACCGCCCCGGCCTTTCGCGCATGAGCGCCACGAGTTCCTGCAGGTTGCTGGCCGGCACATGGTTGCCGACCGTCAGCACCATCGGCAGCGTCGCCACGAGGGAGACGGGTTCGAACTGGGTGCGCGGATCGAGCCGCGCATTGCGCGTCAGCCCCGGGCCGAGCACGGCGTTGGTGATGGTGTAGATGATGAAGCTGTGGCCATCCGCAGGGGCGCTGACGATGGCTTCCGAGCCGATGGCCCCGGCCGCGCCGCCGCGATTCTCGATCACCACCGGGCGGCCGAGGAATTCCTGCATGCCTGGCGCCACCAGCCGCGCCACAATATCGGTCGCGCCACCGGGGGCGAAGGGCACGATGAAGCGCAGGTTCTGGCGCGGGAAATCGACCGCTCCCTGGGCGAGAACGGAGGGGGCGAGCAAGGCAGGGGCGGTAAGGGTTGCAGCGCCGGCGGCCAGCAGGCCGCGACGGGGGATCGGGAACATGGGCGCATCCTCCTTCACCGGCGCGGTCGTGCCGCCCGGCGTTTTGGCGAGCGTGCGGCCGGGGCGGAAGCCGAGTCCAATGGAAAAGCCGCCGCGGTGCATAACCCGGCTTTATGGCCGGGCGCCTGCCCCTATTGCCACCGCGCCCAGTCCAACAGCGCGCGGCCCATCACCAAATCCTTCGCGGCCTGATCCAGCCAGGGAAGCTCCTCGGTGAAATGCGTGACGCATTGGCGGTAGGAGCAGCCGAGCCGCGTCATGTCGCTGCCCCAGAAGAAGCGACGCGGGCCATAGGCGTCATAGACGCGGCGGATCATCGGCTCCAGGTCCCGGAACGGGTATGGGTCCGTGGAGAAGAAGGGCAGGCAGGAGGCCTTCACGCTGACATTCGGCCGCCGGGCCAGCGCGACGAGCGCATCGATCTCCGCAGTGTCGATATGCGGCGCTTCCGCCAGCCCGCGGTGGTGGGAAAAATGATCGATGGCGATGCGCAGCGCCGGATGCCGCGCGGCGATGCCATCGACCCGGGCCAGCGAGCCCACCGGCAGCATCATCACGGGAATGTCGAGTGCCTCCGCCAGCGGCCAGAACCAGTCCGCGGCACCCGCTTCGAACTGCGCGCGCATTGCCGGCAGGTGGAAGGTGAAGCGGATACCGAGCACGCCGGGCTGGGCGACATACGCGGCCAGCGCCTGCTGCGTCATCGGCTGTTCGAGCACCACGCGCACCATGGCGCGGAAGCGGTCTGGCCAGGTGGTGGAGGCGCCGAGGACCAGGTCGTTGCGATCCCCCTCATAGGAGGGCGGTACGAGGATCGCGCGGTCCACCCCGGCTTCGGCCATTTCCCCCAGCAGACCCGCGGCGCCCAGCGCCACGGGCCGATGCGCGCGGGCGGCGGTGCCGGGCGGCCAGGGGCGATCGGGGCTGTCGGCGCCCCAGATATGCACCTGGCTGTCGACGATCACGCGGCCAGTCACTGCTTCTCGATCCGCGCGACCTCGATGGCGTGGCGCCAGCGCGCGACATCGGTGGCGATGAGGCGCCCGAAATCGGCGGGCGTACCGCCACCGGGTTCGACGCCGAAGGTACGAAAACGCTGGCGCAGGTCAGGCAGGCGGAGCGCCTCGTTCATCTCGGCGTTCACCAGGTCGATGATGGGCTGCGGCGTGCCGGTGCGGGCGACGAGGCCGTTCCAGGAGGTGACCTCGTAGTCCCCAAGGCCCTGTTCCTTTGCCGTCGGCACGTTCGGCAATTGGGAAAAGCGCGTCGGCGTGGTGACGGCGAGCGGCTTCAACATGCCGCTTTCGAAGAAGGGCATGAGGGAGGCGATGGCTTCCACCGTCACCTGCGCCTGGCCGCCCTGCAAGGCCGCGATCACTTCGCCCGTGGTGCGGAAAGGCACCGTCGTCGCCTCGATCCCGGCGACGGATTTCAGCAGTTCCGTCCCCACATGCTGGGCGGACCCCGCGGAGATGGTGGCGAAGTTCAGCGCGCCCGGGGCGCGCTTCGACAGGGCGATGAGGTCGGCAAGGTTGTTGGCCGGCGAATCCCCGCGAACCGCGATGGCGAAGCCGAACAGGCAGGTCAGGCAGACCGGTGCGAAATCCGCGATCGGGTCGAAGGGCACGGAGCGGAACAGGCCCGGCGTCATCGCCACATTGCCGGTCGCCGCCATCATCAGCGTGTAGCCATCCGCCGGCGCCTGCATCAGCATCTGGGAGGCGAGGATGCCGCCCGCGCCGGGCCGGTTTTCCACCACGAAGGGCCGGCCAAGCTTTTCCGCGAGCTTCTCCGTCACCTGCCGGGTCGTGACATCGCCGAGCCCGCCGGGCCCATAGCCGATCAGTACCCGCACCGGTCGCGCCGGCCAGGATTGCGCCCCGGATTGAGCCCCCGATTGCCCCTGGGCGGGGCGAGCCCCCGCCGCCAGCATCGCCGCACCCGCGCCGAGCCATTCGCGCCTGTTCATGGTTTCCTCCGTCCGTCGTTCTTGCCCTCAACCTGGGGCAAGACCGGCGTCGACGTCCAGGGAGGCGATGGCGCCTTTCAACCCCTTCTCGACGATACGCCGCCGCATCTCCAGCGCACCGTCGCTGAAGTGGCACAGCGCATCCCATTCGGCGCCGCCGAGCATGGATTGCCGGTAGCCCTGGCGTTCGCAGATGCTGTTGATGGCGAGCTTCTTCAGACGCAGCAGGTCGGGCGGCGTGCGGCTGATCATCTTCGCCAACAGCTTCGCACGCGGTTCCAGTTCGTCCAGCGGCAGGGCGTGGTTGGCGAAGCCCCATTGCGTGGCCTCGGCGCCCGTGATCTCGCTCCCCGCGACGAAATCCAGCTCCTTCGCCTTCTTCGGGCCGACGAACAGCGTCCAGAAGCTGCTGACGAAGCCGCCACCGATCGGGATGGAGGGGAAGCGGATGCGGCAATCCGCGGCGACGAGCGTGATGTCGCAGGCCATGGCGAGCATGGAGCCGCCGGCGATGCAGAAGCCATGCACCTGGGCGATGGTGGGCTTGGGGAACTCCCAGAAGCGGACGAAGCCCTCGATCGCCTTCTGCAACCGTTCACGGTCTGGGCCGACGCCGAGTTGTTCCGGCGTGGCGCCGCCGGGGTCGAGGTCCATGCCCGAACAGAAGGCGCGGCCCGCGCCCTTAAGGATGACACAGCGGATCCCGCTGTCCGCCTCCGCCTTGTCGAGCGCGCGCTGGATGCCGTCCCGCAACGCGCTGTTCAGGGCGTTCAGCTTTTCCGGCCGGTTCATGATGATGGTGGCGACCGGGCCATCGGTCTCGTACAGCACGACGTCGTTGGACATGGCGGTTCCCCCAGGGGTGTTGTTCAGCCGTGGCGCCGGACGATCAGCGCATCGACGGCGATGATGCTCTCCCCCGCTGCGATCAGCGGGTTGACGTCGATCTCCTCAATCCCCGCCGCGTGGTCAGCGACGAAGCGGGAGAAGCGGGACAGGACCTCCGCGAGGGCGGGGACGGAGACGGCCGGCATGCCGCGAAAGCCACCGAGCAGCGCGGCGCCTTTCAGGCGGTTTAGCGCGAATGTGGCCTCGGCGGGCGTGAAGGGCGCGGGCAGCAGGGCTGTGTCCTTCAGCAGTTCGACCAGCACGCCGCCGAAGCCGATGGCGACGAGGGGGCCGAATTGCGGGTCGATCCGCGCGCCCATCAGCATCTCCACCCCCGGCGGCACCATCGGCTGCACGAGCACGCCCTGGATGCGTGCCGGGGGCGTCACGGCGCGGCCATTGGCCATCACCGCGGCGAAGGCCGCCTCCACCGCCGCGGTGTCCCGCAGGTTGAGCCGGATGACGCCGGCTTCGGTCTTGTGGGGAATGTCCGGGCTTTCGACCTTCATCACCACGGGGAAGCCGAATTCGGTGGCGGCGGCGATGGCCTCCGCTGGCGTCTTCGTCAGCCTCTCCGGCACCACGGGGATGCCGTAGGGCGCGAGGGCCGCCTTCGCTTCCCGTTCCGTCAGTGTGCGGTGCTGTGCGGCACGCAGCGCGGCGGCGGCGTGGGCGGCGGCATCCTCCGCGATGGCGGGCAGCGCGGTGGCGCGGTGGCGCTGGCGTTTCTCCCGGGCCTGCCAGGCGCCGACAGCGCGGAACAGGCGGCCGAGGGAGCGGAAGGTGGCGATGCGCGGCTCCGCCTCCAGCTCCCTGGCCCCTTCGCCTTCCAGCCATTCGGAGGCGTAGTAGTTCAGCACGATCTTGTCGTGCGTCTCCGCCAGGCGCCGCCACATCGGGACCCGGGAAAGGCCGAAGGCATCGGCATAGGGATAGACCACCATCAGCGCGGAATAGGCGGGGTCGGCGAGGAAGGCGCTGGCACAGGTCTCGAAGGCGCTGTCGTCGTTCAGCGCCATCGCCGTGACATCGCAAGGATTCCGCGCCGCGCCGAATTCGGGCACGTGGGCGGCGAGAATTGTCGCGGTTTCTCCTTCGGGCTGCGGCAGGGGGACGCCGAATTCCTCCGCCTTGTCGGCCGCGGCCACGCCGAGGCCGCCGGAGGCGAGGACGATGCCGACGCCCCGCCCGCGCGGACGCCCGGCCTTGGCGAAGAACAGCGCGGTTTCCGTCACATCCTCCAGGCTGTCCACGAAGATGGCGCCGGCGCGTTCCAGCACGGCGCGATAGGCGGCGTGGGAGCCCGCGAGCGCCCCGGTGTGGGACAGTGCGGCCGCCGCGCCTTCCTCCCCCACCGCCATCTTGTGGACGATCAGGGGCTTTCCCGCGGCATTCGCGATGTCCGCCGCTTCGACGAGGCGCCGTGGATGGTCCACGCCTTCGAAGACGGTGACGATGGCGCGGCAGCCCTCATCCTCCGCGAGGTAGGCGATGACGTCGGCGATGCCGACATCGGCCGCGTTGCCCACGGGAATGGCGTGGCTGATCGGCACGCCGCGTTCCAGCGCCTGGCCGAGCGACATGCTGACGGAGCCGGATTGCGTGACGAGGCCGATGGCGCCCGGGCCGAGCGGGCGCGGCGCCGGCATGCGGCCGAACATGATGCGCGCGCCGATGAGGTAGTTGGTGATGCCAAGGCAGTTCGGCCCGATCAGCCGTGTGCCCGTGCCCGCCACCTGCGCGGTGAGCCGGGCTTGCAGCGCGACAAGATCCGGCTGGCGGGTTTCCGCATAGCCGGAGGCGTAGAGGATGACGCCGCCGACCCCGGCCGCGATGCACTCCGCCACCGTCTGTTCCACGGTATCCCGGTTCAGCGCGATGACGGCGCAATCCGGCACCCCCGGCAGCGCGCCGAGGCTGGCATAGCAGCGGTGTTCCTCGATCGCCTCGTAGCGGCCATTCACCGGCCAGATGGCACCGCCAAACCCCCCCAGGTTGCGCAGCGTGCGCAGGCCGAAGGACCCGGCGCGGGCGGAAGCGCCGATGATGGCGATGCTGGCGGGGTGCAGCAGCCGGCGGAGATCGGCGTGGCGATAGGGGGCGCGATCTGTCGTCATGGCCGCGTCATGCTCCTCACTGGGTGTCGCGGGGCATGATCCGCCGAGGCTTGTCCGCCGCAAAGCCCGCCGTCATGCTTTCCCGCGCAAGGGAGGATGGCGATGTCAGTTCTGGTGGAGGAGCGGGATGGCGCGGTCGTCACGCTGACGATGAACCGGCCGGACCGGCTGAACGCGCTGGTGCCGGAATTGACGCTGGCGCTGCTGGAAACGCTGCGGCGGATCGCGCTGGATGGTGCGATCGGCGTGGTGGTGCTGACCGGCGCGGGGCGCGGCTTCTGCGCCGGGGGCGATGTGAAGTCCATGGCTGGGCGCGGGGAAATTCCGCTGACGGAACGCGCGCGCCAGCTGCGCAACAGCGCGGAGGTGACGCGGCTGCTGGCGGAAATGCCGCAGGTGACGATCGCCGCGGTGAATGGCGTGGCGGCGGGGGCGGGGCTTTCGCTGGCGCTGGCCTGCGACATGCGGATCGCCACGGAATCCGCCCGCTTTACCGCGGCCTTCCTGAAGATCGGATTGGTGAGCGATCTCGGCGGCGTGTATTTTCTCCGCCGCCTCGTCGGCACCGCCAAGGCGCGTGAATTGTTCCTGGGTGGGGAGATTCTGGGTGCGGCGCAGGCGCTGGCGCTCGGCATGGTGAATCGCGTGGTGCCGGATGATGCGTTTCCCGCGGAAGCGGCGCGGTTCGCGGCGATGATCGGTGCCGGCCCGCGCGTGGCGCAGGCGCATCTGAAGCGCATCCTCGCGCTCGCGGAGACGATGCCGCTCGCGCCCTGGCTGGACCAGGAAGCCATCGCGCAGGCCGCCTGCACCCTGACGGCGGACCACAAGGAAGCCGTGCGCGCCTTCGCGGAAAAGCGGCCGCCGCGCTTCGAGGGGGCGTAGCGCCAGGGCCTCATCGCGCCGCGAGGGCCTGTTCGGCGAGCCGCGCGGCGGCAGCCATATCCGGTACTTCGCAGGCCGCGATGTAGTCGCGTCGCAGGCGGCCGACGAGCTCGGCGACCGTCGGGATATCCTCGATCAACTCGATGCCCTGCCCCGCGCTCCAGACCGTTGTCCAGGGGCGCACGCCTTCGGGCAGGTGGTCGTAGCGCATGCGGCCCTGCGGGGTGGGCAGGTTGTCCGGGTCCAGCCCATTCTGGCGCAGGGATTCGCGCAGCCACATGCAATCCACCGCGCCGAGCGCCGGCGTGAAGATCAGATCCGCGGCGCGGCCTTCGACGATCAGGCGCTTGTATTCCTCCGGCACGCCGGATTCGCGCGTGGCGATGAAGCGCGTGCCGAGATAGGCGAGGTCCGCGCCAAGAATCTCCGCCGCGCGAATGGCGGCGCCGGTGCTGACGGCACCGGCCATGATGATGGTGCCGTCGAAGATCGCGCGCAGCTTTGGCACCAGCGCGAGGTGGGAGACGATGCCGGAATGGCCGCCACCACCGGCGCCGATGGCGACGATGCCATCCGCCCCGGCGCCGATCGCCTTTTCCGCATGGCGCAGCGAGATGGCGTCGCAGAAGATGCGCCCGCCTTCGTCATGCACGCGACGGATCAGCGAGACCGGATTGCCGGTGGCGGAGATGATGACGGCGACATCATGGGCGCGGCAGGCATCGAGGTGGCGCTTCGCTTCCGCTTCCTCCAGCGCCGTCGGCAGGTTGACGGCGAGCGGGCCGATCACGGCATCGGGGTTGGAGTCCCTGTGGCGCTGCGCGGCGGCGTGGATGACCCCGAGTGCCGCGATGAAGTCATCGGTGCTGCGAAAGATCCCCCGCGGAAGGCCCGCCATGATACCCGCCTGGCGCGCGGCGATGACGAGCGCGGGGGTGCTCGCCATGAACATCGGCGCGCAGACCGCGGGTAGGGTGAGGTTCCTGCGGATTTCTGATGGCAGGCTCATCTCAGACCTCCAGCCGCTCCGCGAGGCGGGAGAGGTGCCATTCGGCATCGCCGAAGAATTGCGCGGCAACGGTGAGGAAGCGCAGGTAATGGCCGGCGGCGTATTCCTCCGTCATGCCGATGCCGCCATGCAGCTGCACCGCCTGCTGGCCGACGAAGCGGCCGGATTGCGCGACGATGTAGCGGGCGCGGGAGATGTCCGCGCGGCGGCGCTCCGCATCGGGGTCCGCGAGCGCGGCGGCGGCGAGCAACGCCATGCCGCGGGCTTCCTCCACCGCCACTAGCATATCCGCGGCGCGATGCTGCAGGGCCTGGTTGGACCCGATGGCGCGGCCGAACTGCTTGCGCGTCTTCAGGTAATCCACCGTCAGCGCCAGCGCCGCATCCATCGCGCCGACGCAGGTGGAAAGCAGGGCGGCGAGGCCCGCCTGCAAGGCTGCCTCCACGGCGGGCCAAGCGGTGCCGGGCGTATCGCCGAGCAATTCGGCGCGGACATCGGCGAGGTCGAAATCGGCGATGCGCGTGCCGTCCTGCATCATGCCGGCCTTGCGGCGCAGGCCATCCGCATCGGGCCGGACGAGGAATAGGGCGATGCCGGCGTCATCCCCGGGCGCGCCGGCGATGCGGGCGGAGACCAGCAGCAGGCCGGCGCTGTCCCCATGCAGCACGGCCCGCTTCGCGCCATCGAGGCGCCAGCCCTCCGCCGTCTGGCGGGCCGTCGTTTCCACCCAGAGATCGGC
>CANJXD010000214.1 GCA_947478535.1 Acetobacteraceae bacterium | reverse complement strand
TTGGCCCGCGTATCGAGCCGCGCGACGGGCTGGCCGATCAGCTTCCAGTCGGCCGGGTTCTTCAGCGGCACATCGGTCGGCACCGGCAGGCGCGCGGCGGCGGCCGCCACGGCGCCATAGGTGGTGGTGCGGCCGGACGGCGCATGGGTGATGACGCTGGCGGCGGCGCGGCATTCGGCGGCCGGCACGCCCCAGGCGGCAGCGGCGGCCTGCAGCAGCATCATCCGGGCCGCGGCGCCGCCCTTGCGGACGTATTCATGGCTTTCGCGAATGCCACGGCTGCCACCGGTGGACATGTTCCCCCAGACGCGGCCGCGCGCCAGGTTCTGGCCCGGCGTCGGGTATTCCGTGGTGACCTTGGCCCAGTCGCATTCCAGTTCCTCCGCCACCATCTGGGCGAGGCCGGTCAGCGTGCCCTGGCCCATTTCGGACCGCGCGATGCGGATGATGACGGTATCGTCGGGCTGGACGACAACCCAGGCGTTCACTTCCGGTGTGGCCGGCGCGCCTTGGGCAAGCGCGCCTTTGGTCAGCGGCACATGGAAGCCCAGGGTGAAGGCGCCGAGGGCACCGGATACGCTGGCCAGAAGCCCGCGGCGGGACGGCTTGGTGATGGCGTTCATGATCCTGCCCCCCTCAACCCGCCGCGCCGGCGCTGGCGGCACGCTGGATGCCGGCGATGACCCGGTTGTAGGTGCCGCAGCGGCAGATATTGGTCACTTCCTCCCGGATCTGCGCTTCGGTCGGGCGCGGATTGGAGGCCAGCAGGGCGGCGGCGGCCATGATCATGCCGGACTGGCAGAAGCCGCATTGCGGCACGTCCAGCGCCAGCCAGGCCTGCTGGATCGGGTGGCTGCTGTCGGGGGACAGGCCCTCGATCGTCGTGATCTTCTGGCTTTCGTCGAAGGCGGACGCCGGCATGGAACAGGCCCGCGTCGCCGTGCCATCCACATGCACTGTGCAAGAGCCGCATTGGGCGACGCCGCAGCCATATTTGGTGCCGGTCAGGCCGAGCTGCTCGCGCAGTACCCAGAGCAGGGGGGTATCGTCCTCCGCCTCATATTCCATGACGCGGCCATTGACGTTGAGCTTCGCCATTGTTGTTCCTCCTGCCGCCCCTGCGGGCGGTCGGCTCCCTGCGATTCGTTGCTGTTCGTGCGAGCCGGTCCTGGAAGCCGGCCCTCGGGCGGGGAGCCTAGGCGGCGCCCTGCCAGAACGGCAAGGCTGGTTACAAAGAAAGCTTCGCGGCGCGCCCAAAGCCAGGCCGATCCGGGACTTGGTGCTTCAATACGCCACGCGCAGCGCCGCTTCCGCATAGCCGATGCGCCGGGCCGGCGAGAGCGCGGAGCGTCCCGCCGCCCGTTCCAGCGAGAGCCGGATGTCATCCGCCCGCCCCGCCTTCATCGCCGAATCGAGGAACAGCTGTTCCAGCACATCCTGCTGCGCGTGGCTGCCACCGAGGCGATACAGCCCCCCCAGCGCCGGGCGCAGCACCGCGCAGGCGTCCTCGAATTGTCCTTCGGCATGCAGCGCCACCGCCTGGCAGGCCGGCAGGGCGGCTTCCCGGAGGATGGTGGCATGCGCGGTCTCGGCCCGGCCGGCCTCCTCCAGCGCCGCCAGCAGGCGGCCCGCCGCCTCTCGCCGCCCATCTGCGACCAGCGCCATCATCCAATGCGGCTGGGTGAAGGCGGACAGCGTATCGCCGATGCGCACTTCCGCCTTCGCCGCCAATTCGCCCCAGCGATCCCCGACGGGAATACCCCGCAGCCCGAGCCGGAACAGCATCGAGGCGGCGTTCTGCACATCGATATAAAGGTCCGGCTGCGCCTGCGTGACCGGGGAGCCGAGGTTGCGGAACCGCCGGTCATACAGCCCCAGCACCGCGTCGAATTCGTGCCGTTCCGCATGGAACATCGCCTGGTGCCACCAGAGGTGATGCATCAGGTTGTTGCCGCCATCCCAGTTCGCCTCCAGCGCCGCGATCCAGTCCAGCCCCTCGCCCCGCCTTCCCTGCATTTCCAGCACATGCGCGACGGCATGCGCGGCCCAGAGATCGCCTGGATCCAGCGCCACGGCCTCTCGCCCCGCGGGTTCGGCGATGGCGTAGTCGCCGCATTCCTCATTGGCGAAGCAGCGGCAGGCGAGGATGCTGCCATAGCCTGGGATCGCCGCCGACCAGCGCGGCATCACCTGTTCCACCAGCCCCCGCATTACCGCCGGCGCGCCCATCCAGAAGGCGCAGAAATGGTGCAGGCGGAAGGCCAGCACATCATGCGGGTGGCTGGCGACAATCTCCTCCCACCGCCGCAGCGCGAGTTCCGGGCGCCCTTCAACCCAGGCCGCCAGAGCCGCGACATGGGCGCGTTCCCGCGCATTGCCGGGCAGCGCCTGAGCCGCCTTCAGCGCGGCCTGCGCCCGGCCGAGCATCCCACTGTCATAGGCCAGCATGGCAAAGCACCCGGACAGCACCTGCGCCATCGGCGCCTGCGGGTCCAGCGTGCGGAAGGCCTTGAGGCGCAGCCCGGTATCGAAGCGGTATTTCAGAAAGCCTTCGATCACGTGGTCATAGGCGCGCGCTGCCTCGGCCGAGGCGACGGAGAGGGCGAGGCCCTGGGCATCCTGCATGGTCATTATCCGCACCTGGCTCCGCGACGGGCGCCGCAGCCTACAGCACTCCGCCCCTGGCTCCATCCCGGCGGGAGCCGTCAGCGCCCTCGCGCCCGCCGATAGGCTTCCATGTCATCCCGCCACGCCGCATCCGGCGCCGAGACCGGGGCGAGCCGCGGGACCGCCGGGTGTTCCCGCGGCAGGCCGACCAGGTTGGCGTCCCCGAGGCCGGCCAAGGGGTTCGGCGTGCCTTCCGGCATCAGCCCCTCCGGCACGAACCAGGCGAAATGCCACCAGAAGCGATAGCCGAGCGTCGTCAGCCCCCGCATCGCCGCCGCCCGCGCCACATCCTGGCGCCCGGCCTCGATGTAGAGCGCCGGCCGGCAGCGGAACACCGTCTCCGACGCCCCGGCCAGCACCTGCCAGTCCATCCCCTCGGCATCGATCTTCAGCAGGTCGAGGCGCGGCAGGGCCAGGCTGTCGAGGGTCAGCAGCGGCGCCCGCGCGGCTCCGGAAGCCCCCAGCAGGCTCAGCGCACCATGATTGCCGGGGTGGGCCGCGTCGAAATCCGGCAGCGCCACCTCCCCCATCGTGACGCCCAGCGCCTGCTGGTAGGGCTCCACCCAGTCCAGGCCGCTCAGCACCGCATTCGTGCAGAGGCACAGGAAGGGCAGGCGCATCGGCTCGAAGGCCAGAAGCCGCCCGGTGGGGCCGATGCGGCGCGCCAGCGGCACCGCCATGGTGCCGATATTGGCGCCGGCATCCACCACCACCCCGCCGGGCTGCACCAGCCCGCAGAGCAGCCGCACCGCGCCTTCCGCGAAGCTGCCGCTGATGGCGATGGCGGTGGCGATGGTGGTATCCCCCGCCAGCACCGCGAAGGTGCCATGCCGGCCGGTGACCTGGCGGAACACCGTCACGCACCGCCCCTCGGCGCCCAGAGGATCACCGCCGCGCCGCCGAGGCAGAGCGCCCCGCCGGCCAGGTCCCACCGATCCGGCCGCCCGCCTTCCACCGCCCACATCCAGCCCAGGGAGGCCAGGATGTAGATGCCGCCATAGGCCGCGAAGGCGCGCCCCGCGAAGGGGGCCTCCACCCGCGCCAGCAGCAGGGCGAACAGCGCCAGGCACAGCGCGCCCGGCAGCAGCCACCAGGGGCTCCGCCCATCCCGCAGCACCGCCCACGCGGCGAAGCATCCGGCGATTTCCGCCAGTGCCGCCAGGGCAAAGGTGGCGAGGGTGCTCAGTCGATCGTCTCCAGCAACCCACACAAGGTGGAACACCGCGCGGCGAGGTCGCGCCAGAGGATGTGCTCATGCGGTGCATGGGCACCGGCGCCGGTGCAGCCCAGCCCATCCAGCGTCGGGATGCCGAGGGCGGCGGTGAAATTGCCGTCCGAGCCGCCGCCGCGATGCTGCGTCGGCAGGGCATAGCCATGCTGTTGCGCGAAGCCGGCGGCGCGGGCGTAAAGCTCGACGATCGCCGGCGTCTCCGCGAAGGGTGGGCGGTTCATGCCGCCGGTCACGGTCACGCGGATGCCGTCATTTTCCCCGGCCAGGGCCAGGATCAGCGCCTCCATGCGTTCCCCCTCCGCGACGGTCGGCACGCGGAGATCGACCTCGCAGCCGGCCTCGGGCGGGATGACGTTGGGGCGGGTGCCGCCGAAGATCGGCGCGACATTGGTGGTGATGCCGGCATCGAGATCCGTCATCCCATGGATCTTCAGGATGATCCGCGCGAGGGCGACGACGGCGCTGCGCCCTTCCGCCCAATTGCCGCCGGCATGGGCGGAGATGCCCTTGATGGCGATCTCGAAGCGGCCGACGCCCTTGCGCGCCGTCACGCAGGCGCCGCCGGCCCCGGCGGGCTCCGGGATCAGGACGGCGCGGGCGCCGCGCGCGGCAGCCTCGATCGTGTCGCGGCTGGTCGGGCTGCCGACTTCCTCATCCGGCGTCAGCAGCAGGGTGATGGGGCGCTTCGTCTTCACCTTCTGGCGCAGGATCTCCCGCACGCTGTGGAAGGCCATGAAGGACCCCGCCTTCATGTCGTAAATCCCCGGCCCATAGGCGCGGTCGCCATCGATACGGAAGGGCATGGAGGTGGCCAGCGTCCCATGGTCCCACACCGTGTCCAGGTGCCCGGCGACGACGACCGGAGCGCCCTCCCCCGGCGTGTGGCACAGCAGCGTGTCGCCATAGCCATCACGGCCCGCAAGGCGGGTGACGCAGCCGCCGACGGCGCGCAGATCGGCCTCGCAGCGGTCCATCAGGCTGTTCACCGCCACCGGGTCGGTGGTCGGAGTCTCGTGCTCCACCCAGCTGCGAAGTTCTTCGAGAAGACGCTCGGATGTGCCGAGTTCGGTCTGGGGCATGGGGGGATCCCGGGAAAAAAGAAGGTTCGGCGTTCTCGCAAGGGGGGGCGCGCTTGTCCATCTGCGGCCTTGCCGCCCTTGGACGCCCCCGCTAACGGAGGGGCTTCGCGGCAGTGCAGCAAGGGATGCGCGGATGAGCGAGGGCTGCTTCTTCGAGGACCTGACCATCGGCCAGAAGGCTTCCTTCGGGAAGACCATCACCGAGGCCGATATCGTCCTTTTCGCCGCCGTCACCGGCGACACGAACCCGATGCATCTGAACGCGGAATACGCCCGCACCTCGGTCTTCGGGGAACGCATCGCCCATGGCATGCTGGCGGCCGGCCTCATCACCAAGGTGATGGGTACGCAACTGCCCGGCCCGGGCACCATCTACATGTCCCAGTCGCTGCGCTTCCGCGCCCCGGTCCGCATCGGCGATACGGTGACGGCGGTGGTCGAGATCACGGCGCTCAACGCCGAGAAGCACCGCGCCACGCTGCGCACCGTCTGCCTGGTGAAGGGGGAGCCGGTGCTGGAAGGCGAAGCCCTGGTCGCCGTCCCCTCCCGCGCCGCCCTCGCGGCGCGTGAGGCCGCCAAGGTCGGTGAAACCGCATGAGCCGCCTCAAGCGCATCTGCGTCTTCTGCGGCTCCGCCAGCGGCAGCCGTCCGGCCTATGCCGAAGCGGCGCGCGAACTCGGCCGGGAAGTCGCCCGGCGCGGCCTTGGCCTCGTCTATGGCGGCGGCGCGGTGGGCCTGATGGGCATCGCCGCCGATGCCGCGCTGGAGGCCGGGGCGGAGGTGATCGGCGTGATCCCGCATGGCCTGCTGAAGCGGGAAGTCGGCCATGGCGGCGGTGTCGTCATGCATGTCGTGGACACCATGCATGAACGCAAGGCGATGATGGCGGAGCTTTCGGATGGCTTCATCGTGCTGCCCGGCGGCTTCGGCACGCTGGAGGAAGCGGTGGAAGCGTTGACCTGGGCGCAGCTCGGCATCCATGGCAAGGGCGTGTCCTTCGTCGATACCGAGGGCTATTGGCAGCCCTTCCTCGGCGCGCTCGACATCATGGTGGGGGAAGGCTTCGTCCGCCCCACCCAGCGCCCCCTGGCGATGTCCGCGCCGACGGTGGCGGCAGCGATCGACCAGTTGGAAGCCTTCGCCCCGCCCGCCGGCGTGCAGCCCTGGCTGCGCCCCCACCAGGCATGAGCGTGGCCATCCTTCATGACTGGCACGCGGTGCCGGATTCCCTGCGCGGCGCGACGGTGGCGCTTGGCAACTTCGATGGCGTTCATCTCGGCCATGCGGCGGTGCTGCGGGCCGCCCATGGCGCCCGGCCGGAGCTGAAGCTCGCGGCCCTGACCTTCGAGCCGCATCCGCGCGAGCATTTCCGCCCTGACGACCCGCCCTTCCGGCTGACCCTGCTGCCCGCCAAGGCCCGCGCCCTGGCGGCACTCGGGGTGCAGACGCTGTTCGCCATCCCCTTCGACGCGCGCTTCGCCGCGATGACCGCGGAAACCTTCGTGGAGGAGGTGCTGCACCGGGGGATCGGCGCGAAGCACCTGGCCTGCGGCGCGGATTTCGCCTTCGGCCACCGGCGCGGCGGCGATGTCGCCTTCCTCGGGCGGGAAGCCGAGGCACGGGGCATCGGGCTTTCCATCGTGCCGCCGATCACCGATGGGGGCGGCCCCATTTCCTCCACCCGCATCCGCCGCGTGCTGCAGGACGGCTACCCCGAGCGCGCCGCCCGCAAGCTGGGGCGCGACTGGGAATTGTGGGGCGAGGTTTTTCACGGAGACCGCCTCGGCCGTGAACTCGGCTGGCCGACGGCGAACATCCTGCTCGGCCGGCAGTTGGAACCGGCGCGCGGCGTCTATGCGGTGACGGTTCGGCTGGCCGATGGGGCGGTGGTGCCCGGCGTCGCCAATGTCGGCCGCCGGCCCACGCTGGGTGGGGACCCAGTGACGCGGCTCGAAGCGCATCTGTTCGACTGGTCCGGCGACCTCTACGGCCAGGAGATCGGCGTGCGGCTGCATACGTTCCTGCGGCCAGACGCGAAATTCGATGGGCTGGAGGCGCTGACGGCCGCGATCGCGGCGGATGCACGGGAAGCCCGCAGGGTGCTCGGCCTCGGCTGAGCCTCGCGGCGATCGTTACCCCAGCCCGAGCGCGGCGAACAGCCGGCGTGCCGGCGGCCACGCCGCCATGATCGCGCCGCGCCAGGCATAGGCCGCATAGACCCCACCGCCCACCACCACCACCGTCGCCGCCCAGCCCAGCAGGGCGAAGCGGTCCGCCGCCATGCTGGCCGGTGCATCGGCGAGGCGCGGCGGCGGCTGATTTCGGGGCGTGGGCGCCAGGTCCGATGCCGCCTGTGGCTGCGCCGTGGGGGGCGCCGGAGGAGACACCCCCGCGCCCATCGCCGGCGGCAGCGGGTTCGCCTGCGGCAAGGGCGCCGCCTCGCCAGCCGGCAACGCAGCTTCGAAGCTGTGGGCGCAGCGCGCACAACGCAGCAGGCGCGGCCCCGAAGCCAGGGCCGCATCCGGCACGTCATACGCCGCGGAGCAATTCGGGCAGGTGATGCGCATTGATGCGGCAGTGTGCGGCCTGCATGCCCTACCCGTCCAGCGATCACCGCGCGACACGTGCCCAAGGGGGATCGGGGGAGAAGCGGATTTGGCGCCAGCCGCGCGGCATGGCAGACATCCCCCATGGTTCGCTTCGAGGCCGTGGGCCTTCGCTATCCCGGCGGCGGCCCGCATTCCGGATCCTGGGGGCCGGAATCGCTGGCCGACGTGTCCTTCGCCCTGCCCCCGGGGTCCTTCACATGGCTGCTCGGCCCCTCCGGGGCGGGCAAATCATCCGTGCTGCGCCTGATGCACCTGGCGCTGCGGCCGACACGCGGCGAGGTGGAGGTGCTCGGCCTGCGCTCCTCCCGCGCCTCCCGCGCCGCGCTGGCGCCGGTCCGCCGGCGGATCGGCGTGGTGTTCCAGGATTTCCGCCTGCTGCCCTACCTCTCAGCCTTCGACAACATCGCCCTGCCGCTGCGCCTCGCCGGGCGGGCGGAAGCGGCGCTGCGCGCCGATGTGAACGAGATCCTGAAATGGGTGGGGCTGGACGGCAAGGCCGCCGCCCTGCCACCGGAGCTTTCCGGCGGCGAACAGCAGCGCGTCGCCATCGCCCGCGCCGTGGTGCATCGCCCTGCCCTGCTGGTAGCGGATGAGCCGACCGGCAACCTCGACAACCGCCAGGCCCGCCGCCTGCTCGCCCTGCTGCGAGAGATGAACCGCCTCGGCACCACCGTGGTCGTCGCCACGCACGATGATGACCTGGTGGCGCGTTTCCCCGCCCCGGCCCTGGTGCTGCATGACGGGCGGCTGCATGACCCCGACGGCGCCCGCGGCGTCGCCAGCGCGCCACCCGACGACCACCGGGAAGGCGAAGACGACGATGACGCCCCCGGTTATCCCGGGGAGGATCATGACGGCGCGCGCGGCGCGCCCTATCCCCGGCGGACGCCCGATCTTGGCTAGGCGCCCCCGCCACTCGCGAGACCCGCTCGGCCTGCGCCGCGCGCTGTCCGGCTGGCTGCTGCCCGGGTTGGTGGCGGCGATGGCGCTGCTCGCCGCGCTGGCGCTGGCCGGCGCCCAGGCCACGGCCGCGCTGGCGGATCGCTGGCAGCGCGGCGCTGCCGCCGCGGTGACGGTGCAGATCCCCGATGCCGATGCCGCCCGCATCGCCCGCGCCCTGTCCACCCTGCGCGCCATGCCGGAAGTGGCGGAAGCCGATGCGATGGCCCCGGAACGCCTGACCACCCTGCTGCGCCCCTGGCTCGGCACCGCGCCCGCCATCCCAGTCCCCGGCGTGATCGCGCTGCGCCTGCGCGACCTGACCGTCGATCCCGTGCTGATCGGCGACCGGCTGGCCCGGGCAGTGCCCGGCGCGCTGGTCGAAGCGCATGGGCTGTGGGTGCAGCGGCTGGCGGCGCTGG
>CANJXD010000213.1 GCA_947478535.1 Acetobacteraceae bacterium | reverse complement strand
GGGCTGGGCGACGACCTGTTCGTGCTGGATGTCGCCGCTGACCTCGTCAGCGACGCTGGCGGGCTCGATACGGTGCGGATCGCCAGTGGAAACCACACGCTGCTGGCGGGGTTCGAGATTCTGCAAGGCACCGGCACGGCGCAGGCGCTGACGGGCAATACGACGGACAACACCATCAGCGGCGGCGCCGGCGCGGATACGCTGGATGGCGGCACGGGCGCCGATAGCCTGTCGGGCGGGCTCGGCAATGACACCTATGTCCTCGACGTCGTGACCGACGCGATGCTCGATGCCGGTGGCGTGGATACCGTGCGGACGACCCTGGCGAGCTACACGCTGCTGAGCGGGTTCGAGATTCTGCAGGGCACGGGCACGGCGCAGGCGCTGACCGGCGATGCGACGGGGAACACCATCATCGGAGCCGCCGGCGCGGATACGCTGGATGGCGGCGCAGGGGCGGACAGCCTCTCCGGCGGCAACGGCAATGACCTGTACTTCGTGGACGATGCCGGTGATCTGCTGGCGGATAGCGGCGGGACGGACACCGTCCGCACGGCGCTTTCCGCCTACACGCTGACGACGAACCTGGACAACCTCATCGGCACCGGGACGGACCAGGCGCTGACAGGCAACACGGCGGCGAACACGATTACCGGCACGGCTGGCGCGGATACGCTGGATGGTGGAACGGGCAATGACAGCCTGGTCGGCGGGCTCGGCGACGACCTGTTCGTGCTGGATGTCGCGACGGACCTGGTCAGCGATGCCGACGGTGTGGATACGGTGCGGATTGCGAGCGGTAGCTACACGCTGCTGAGTGGGTTCGAGATTCTGCAAGGCACGGGCACGGCGCAGGCGCTGACCGGCAATACGACGGACAACACGATCAGCGGCGGGACTGGTGCGGATACGCTCAGCGGCGGTACGGGCGCCGATAGTCTGTCGGGTGGCAATGGCAACGACACCTACGTCATCGATGATGCCGGAGACGCCATCACCGACACTGGTGGCGTGGACACGGTGCGAACGGCACTCGCGGCCTACACGCTGGCGGCGGATGCCGAGGTCCTGGTGGGCACGGGTGCGGCGCAGGCGCTGACGGGCAATGGCGGTGCCAATACCATCACCGGCACGGCGGGCGCGGATACGCTGGATGGTGGTGTGGGGGCGGACAGCCTGTCGGGCGGCCTCGGCAACGACCTGTTCCTGGTGGACGATGCCGGCGATCTTCTGGCGGATACCGGCGGCACGGACACGGTGCGGACAGCGCTTTCAGTCTACACGCTGACGACGAACCTGGACCACCTCATCGGCACCGGGACCGACCAGGCGCTGACGGGCAATGCCGGGGCGAACAGCATAACCGGCACAGCTGGCGCGGATACGCTGTTCGGTGGCGCGGCGGCGGATAGCCTGTCCGGTGGTGTCGGAGCGGACAGCTTCTACTACGGCGCCACGAATGAAGGCGCGGACGTGATCACCGGTTTCACGACGGCCAGCGACGCTCTGCTGTTCCTGGCCACGGCCTTCAATGGCGGCGTGGCCGGCACGCTGGATGTGGGTGCCTTCCGGTCCGGAGCGGGGGTGACGACGGCGCTGAACGGGACGACCCGCTTCATCTACAATACGACGAACGGCGATCTCCGCTATGACGCGGATGGCACCGGGGCCGGGGCCGCGGTGGTGATCGCGACACTGCAGACCGCGCCAACCCTGGCCAATACGGACATCATCTTCGTCTGAGGCCGCTTGGCCGAGGGAAGAGGGGGAGGGAGCGCGTTTCCTCCCCCAATTCCGGCGAAATACGCACTCCGGCGTGGGTTTCCGCTTGAAAAGCTTGCCGGGCCGCCCGCTTCGTGCTTTACGCCCCGCTTCCCTGCCGGGACCCGAGGCATCGATCCCGGCTATGCCCACTTATGCGTGATGCCGGCATGGTGCCGGTATTCGCAGGGCTGAGACAGCCGGAGGGACCCGATGCCCTTGTATGAATGCGTGCTCATGGCACGTAACGACATCACGCAACAGCAGGTCGAGGCGATCGCCGCCCAGGTGGCGACGACGCTCGGCGAGCTCGGCGGCGAAATCAAGAAGCAGGAATACTGGGGCCTGCGTGGTCTTGCCTACAAGATCAAGAAGAACCGCAAGGCGCATTACCTGCTCCTCGGGATCTCCGCTCCGCCGGCCGCCGTGCAGGAAGTCGAGCGCCAGCTCGGCCTGCATGAGGACGTGCTCCGGACGCTGACGCTGCGCGTCGAGACGATCGACGAGGCGCCTTCCGCCATCCTGGCCCGTCGTGGCGAGGACCGGGAGCGTGACCGCGGCTTCCGCGGCCCACGCCCGGCCGGCCGCTTCGGCTCTGGCCGCACCGGCGGTGGGCGTGAACGCGATGACCGCGAGGAATACCGCGCGCGTCCGCGTGAAGAACTCGACATGGGCCCGGGCGAGGAGTGATCTGAGATGTCCGACCGCAACGAAGAGATTTCGCTGAACCCCGCCCTGCGCCGCCCCGCCGTGGGTGCTCGCCGGCCGTTCTACCGCCGCCGCAAGTCCTGCCCCTTCTCCGGCCCCCAGGCGCCGAAGATCGACTACAAGGACGTCCGCCTGCTGTCCCGCTTCCTGTCGGAGCGCGGCAAGATCGTGCCGAGCCGCATCACGGCCGTCAGCGCGAAGAAGCAGCGTGAGTTGGCGAACGCCATCAAGCGCGCCCGCTTCCTGGCGCTGCTGCCCTACGTGATCAACGACTGATCAGGGCCGGGACGGCGGACGGCGCATGGCCATGGGCGGCACCCAGGACGAGAGAGAGCAGGAAGGGCGCATCGCGTCCGATCCTCGCTGGCTTGCGGCCGGTGCGGCGGGCCTCGCTTCCGCTGTGTTGATCCTCTGGGCCTTCCGCGGGATCGGTGGCGGGGCGCTGACCCTCTGGTTGGCGCCGCTGCCGCTGTTCCTGGCCGGGATCGGCTTTGGGCCGGTGGCATTGGTGGCATCCATCGGCATCGCCGCGCTGGCGCTGCTGCTGGTGGGCTCCACGCTCGGCCTCGGGCTTTACCTTGCTGTCTTCGGGGCGCCGGTGGCGGCCTTGGTCCTCGCCGTCCGGCGTGGGCCGGAGCCTGATCTGGGCCACGCCTTCACCCTTCTGGGGCTGATGCCCGCGACGGGCGTCGCGATCGCGGCGTTTCTGCTGGCGGATGCGCCGGGCGGGATGGAAGGCGCGATGCGCGAGGTGGTGGAACACGCCCTGGCGCGCATGGGGGTCTCCGTGCCCGATGCCATGGTGGCGGATCTGGTGCGGGTGAAGGCGGCCGCGATCGGCTTCTGGGTGGCGCTGGCGCTGCTGCTGAATGCCGCGGCGGCTGCTGGCCTGCTGGTCCGCGCCGGCGTCATCGGCGCTGCGCCGGCCTGGCGTGAAGCCCGGCTGCCGGCCTGGTACGCGGTGCTGCCGGCGCTCGCCTTCGGCATCTGGCTCGCGGCGGATGAGGGTGTGGA
Organism: Acetobacteraceae bacterium; assembly: GCA_947478535.1. The sequence continues at coordinate 5,494 of CANJXD010000213.1, read as the reverse complement.
CGCGGTTCCGCTCTCCATCATGCTGGCGCTGCTGGTGCCGGTATTTCTGCATGGGTTGGCCGGCTTGCACCGCGCCACGCGCGCCTTGCGCGGCCGTCCCATGGTGCTCGGCGGCGCCTATGCGGCGCTGCTGGTGATTTCCGTTCCGGTGGCGCTCGCCGTCACCGGCTACGGCCTGTTCGATATCCTCAACGGAACCCGGGGCCGGCGCGGCGCGTCGCCCCCGCAGAGCTGAACGGTGCAGCCATGATCGAAGTCATCTTGATGCAACGGGTGGAGAAGCTCGGCCAGATGGGCGAGCTTGTGAAGGTCCGCCCTGGTTACGCGCGCAACTTCCTCCTGCCCCAGGGCAAGGCCATTCGTGCCAACAAGGACAACCTCGCCCGCTTCGAACGCGAGCGCGTGCAGCTTGAGGCGCTGAACCTCAAGCGGCGTGAAGAAGCCGAGCGCGTCGCAGAGCGCGTGCACGGCCTCTCGGTCGTCCTCATCCGGTCCGCTGGCGAAAGCGGCAGCCTCTATGGCTCCGTCTCCGCGCGCGATATCGCGGATGCCTGCAAGGTCTCCGGCCTGACCGTGGACCGCAACCAGGTGATGCTGGAACTGCCGATCAAGACGCTTGGCGTCTCCATGGTCCGCGTCGCCCTGCACCCTGAAGTCTCGATCCCCGTCGCCGTGAACGTCGCCCGTTCCGTCGAGGAATCCGAGAAGCAGGCCCGTGGCGAGGATGTGCGCGCCGCCGACCAGGCCGAGGAAGAGAGCCTGGAGGCCGAACTGGCCGCTGAGCTCGCCGAACTCGGCGCGGCGTCCGAGCGCGATTGATCCTGGCCCGGCGGGGGCATCCCCCGCCGGCCATCCCGCGCGACATGATCGCGGCGCGATGCCACTGGCGTCGCGCCGCGCTTTTGCTTGTCCGGCGCTGGCAGTCCGCCCTTGGGGCGCATCCGGCGCCGGCATCGAATTTCCTCCCCGCTATCCACAGCCGGGACGTCAATAGACCCGGCGCAGAAGACCGGTCCGCCGCGCTATGATGCCGGCATGAATACCTTCGGCTCCCCCCCCGGTTCCCTCGGCGCCGGTTCCCTCGGAGAAGGCCTGCTTGGCCTGTCCCAGCGCATGCCGCCCGCCAATCTGGAAGCGGAACAGGCGCTGCTGGGCGCGCTGCTGGCGAACAACAAGGCCTATGAGCGGGTCAGCGAATTCCTCGCCCCGGCGCATTTCGCGGATGGTATCCACGGCCGCATCTACGGCGCCATCCAGCGCCGGGTCGAAGCCGGGCAGCTCGCGGATGCCGTCACGCTGCGGTCCGAATTCGAGCATAATGGCCTGCTGGATGAGGTGGGCGGCCCCGCCTATCTCGCGCAACTGCTCTCGGCCATGGTCGGCGTCATCAATGCCGGGGAATATGGCCGCGTTGTCCACGACGCCTGGATGCGCCGCCAACTCGTCGATCTCGGCGAGGAGATGGTCAACCGCGCTTTCGGGTCGGAGCCGGAGCTCGATGGCCGGCAGCAGATGGAATCCGCCGAACAGGCGCTGTTCGACCTGGCCAAGGACAATGGCTCCGATGGCGGCTTCGTCACCTTCGAAAAGGCGCTGGCCACCGCCGTCCAGCAGGCGGCCACCGCCTTTTCCAACCCCGGCGGTGTCAGCGGCCTGTCCACCGGGCTGCGCGACTATGATGCGAAGACGGGCGGGCTGCACAAATCGGACCTGCTGATCCTCGCGGGACGCCCGGCCATGGGCAAGACCGCGCTCGCCACCAAGATCGCCTTCGGCGCCGCGCGCAGCATCCTCCGCAAGGCGCGGGAGAATGACCCGAACGCCATCCCGCGCGGTGGCGTCGCCATCTTCTCCCTGGAAATGAGCAGCGACCAGCTCGCCACCCGTCTGCTGTCGGAGGAAGCGCGGATCAGCGGCGACCGCATCCGGCGCGGCGACATCGCGCAGCGGGATTTCGACAAGTTCCTGGAGGTCAGCCGCGAATTGCAGGCGCTGCCGCTCTGGATCGACGATACGCCGGCGATCAGCATCTCCGCGCTGCGGACGCGCTGCCGGCGCTTGCAGCGCACCCGGGGGCTCGACCTGGTGGTGGTGGACTACCTCCAGCTGATGCGCCCGGCCGCGGGCACCAAGCCGGAAAGCCGCGTGCTGGAAATCAGCATGATCACTCAGGGGCTGAAGGCGATCGCGAAGGAATTGTCGATCCCGGTCATCGCCCTGTCCCAGCTTTCGCGCCAGGTCGAACAGCGGGAGGACAAGCGGCCGCAGCTGTCGGATTTGCGCGAATCCGGCTCGATCGAGCAGGACGCGGACATGGTGATGTTCGTCTATCGTGACGAATACTACCTCTCCCAGCGCCAGCCGAAGGAGCTGAACTTCGAAAATCCGCAGAAGCTCCAGGAAGCCACGGAGAAGTGGCAGCGGGACATGGAAGGCGCGCACAACAAGGCGGAGCTGATCATCGCCAAGCAGCGGCACGGCCCGACCGGCACCATTAAGCTGTTCTTCGAAGGCGAATTCACCCGGTTTGGCGACCTCGACCAGCAGCATGACGGTGGCTATGGCGACTGAGGCGCTGCTCGTCCGGCCCGTGGTGCCGGATGATTTCCCGGGATGGCTGCCGCTGTGGGAGGGCTACAACGCCTTCTACGGCCGCGCGGGCGAAACCGCGCCGGCGGCGGCGCTGACGGCGGCGACGTGGGAGCGGTTCTTCGACGGCATGGAGCCGATGGAAGCGCTGGTGGCGGAATGGCAGGGGCGACTGCTCGGCCTCGCCCACATCATCTTCCACCGCAACACCGGCATGGTGGGGCCGACCTGCTACCTCCAGGATTTGTTCGCGACGCCGGAAGTGCGCGGGCGCGGCGTCGGCCGGGCGCTGATCGAGGGCGTCTATGCCCGGGCGCGGGAGGCAGGCGCCCGGCGCGTCTATTGGCACACCCATGAAACCAATGCCGTGGCGATGCGGCTTTATGACCAGGTGGCGGAGCGGTCCGGCTTCGTCGTCTATCGGCGGGATCTGTGATGGTGGCGGGGCAGGGCGTGCTGCGGGTCGATCTCGGCGCCATCGTCGCCAATTGGCGGGACCTGTCCGCCCGGCATGGTGCGCCCTGCGCGGGGGTGGTGAAGGCGGATGCCTATGGGCTCGGCGCCGGTCCGGTGGCGCGCGCGCTGCGGGATGCCGGCTGCGCGACCTTCTTCGTGGCGCATCTGCTGGAAGGGCTGGCGCTGCGGCAGGCGATCGGGGCCGGGCCGGCGATTGCCGTGCTGAACGGCTTTCCGCCAGGGTCTGACGAAGGGGCCGGGTTGTGGCCGGTGCTGAACGGGCTGCCCGATCTGCTCACCCATGCGGCGGCGGGGCGCGCGGCGGGGCTGGCGCGGCCGGCGCTGCTGCATCTCGATACCGGCATGTCCCGCCTCGGCCTCGATGCCGGGGAACAGGCGCGGCTGGCTGAGGACCCCGGGATGCTGGCCGGTCTCGACCTGCGCTTCGTGATGACGCATCTGGCCTGTGCCGATGAACCCGCGCACCCCATGAACGCGGCCCAGCATGCCCGTTTCGCTGCCTGCCCGATCGCGCCCGGCGTGCCGCGCAGCTTCGCCAATTCCTCCGGCATCTTCCTCGGCGAGGGATTTCGGTCCGCCCTCGCGCGCCCGGGCTGCGCGCTCTATGGCATCAACCCGACGCCGGAAGCCCCGAATCCGATGCGACAGGTTGTTTCGCTCGAGGTGCCGATCTTGCAGGTGCGGCAGATCGGGGCAGGCGAGAGCGTGGGTTATGGCGCTTCCTGGGTCTCCCAGGGCGCGCGCCGGGTGGCCACCGTTGCGGCGGGCTATGCCGATGGCTACCTTCGCAGCCTCTCGGGCCGTTCTCTCGCGTTGTTGCGCGGGCGGGTCGTGCCCCTCATAGGCCGGGTATCGATGGATCTGACCACCTTCGACGTGACGGATGTGCCGGAAGCGCAGGCGGGCGATGCCGTGATGCTGATCGGCGGGCCCGGCAATACGCCGGACGATATCGCGGCGCGCTGCGGCACCATCGGGTATGAGGTGCTGACCTCGCTCGGCGCGCGCTACGCCCGCCTCTACACCGGCGGCGCCTGACCGCCTTGGATCGCACCCTGGACCTGACCGCGGCGCTGGGCCGCCTTGTCATCGGGCTGCTGCGGGAGATCGGCGCCATCGCCGTCTTCGCGGCGGAAGCGGTGAGCCACCTGCTGCGGCCGCCCTTCTATGCGCGGCTGTTCCTCAAGGCCTTCGTGGAAATCGCCTGGTTCAGCCTGCCGGTGGTGGCGCTGACGGCGGTGTTCACCGGCATGGTGCTGGCGCTGCAATCCTATACCGGCTTTTCCCGCTTCAACGCGGAAGGGGCGGTGGCGAATGTGGTGGTGCTCTCCATCACCCGCGAATTGGGCCCGGTGCTGGCGGGGCTGATGGTGGCAGGGCGGATCGGCGCGGCCTTCGCGGCGGAGATCGGCACCATGCGGGTGACCGACCAGATCGATGCGCTGTCCACGCTCTCCACCAACCCGATGAAGTACCTGGTCACCCCGCGGCTGTTGGCGGGGACACTGGCGCTGCCGCTGCTGGTGATCGTGGCGGATATCCTGGGCGTGATGGGCGGCTGGCTGATCGGCACACAGCAACTGGGCTTCGGGTCCGGCGCCTACCTCAAATCGACCTTCGACTTCCTGCAGTTCCCGGACGTGGTCTCGGGGCTGATCAAGGCGGCGGTGTTCGGCTTCATCATCACGCTGATGGGGTGCTGGGCCGGCTACCGGTCTGGCGGCGGGGCGCAGGGCGTGGGGCGGGCGACGACCTCGGCCGTGGTGGCGTCCTCCATCCTGATCCTGGCGCTGGACTACATCCTGACCGCGATCCTGTTCGCCCGATGAGCAGCACCACCCCGAAGATCCGCCTGCGCGGGCTGACGAAAGCCTTCGGCCCGAAGGTGGTGCTGGATGGCGTCGATCTCGACATCCGCGCGAAGCATTCCATGGTGATCCTGGGCGGGTCGGGGTCCGGCAAATCGGTGATGCTGAAATGCATCCTCGGCCTGATCACCCCCGATGCCGGCAGCATCGAGATCGACGGCCGTGACGTCGCCACCATGACCCGCGCGCAGCGCGACGAGGTGAATGACCGCATCGGCATGCTGTTCCAGAACGGCGCGTTGTTCGACAGCCTGCCGGTCTGGGAGAATGTCTGCTTCAAGCTCCTCGCCCAGCGCCGCATCACCCGGGCCAAGGCGCGGGACAAGGCGGCGGAGGTGCTGGCCCAGGTGGGCCTGGCGGCCAGCGTCGGCGACCTATCGCCGAGCGAACTCTCGGGCGGGATGCAGAAGCGCGTCGGCCTCGCCCGCGCCATCGCGGCGGAGCCGGACATCATCTTCTTCGACGCGCCGACGACGGGGCTCGACCCCATCATGGGTGCGGTGATCGACGGGCTGATCGTCGATTGCGTGGAGAAGCTGGGCGCCACGGCGGTGTCCATC
>CANJXD010000212.1 GCA_947478535.1 Acetobacteraceae bacterium | reverse complement strand
GCCGGCCGAACTGCGCGGCACGCCCTTCGAGCGCTATTTTCGGGACCGTTTCCGCGGCCGGGGCGTGCCGACGCAGAGCGCCGGGTCCGGCTTCATCATCGATCCCGCCGGCTACATCGTCACCAACAACCATGTGATCGGCAACGGCTCCCGCGTCGTCGTCGCTTTGCAGAACGGGCAGGAATACCAGGCAAGGCTGGTCGGCGTGGATGACCTGACGGACCTTGCGCTGCTGCGGATCGAGGCGCGCGGCCCGTTGCCGGCGGTGCCCTGGGGGGCCTCGGGGTCCATGCGCGTCGGCAATTGGGTGCTTGCGGCGGGCAATCCGTTCGGCCTCGGCGGGTCGATCACCGCCGGCATCGTCTCCGCCCGCGGGCGGGATATCGGCACCGGGCCGTTCGATGACTTCATCCAGACCGATGCGCCGATCAACCCCGGCAATTCGGGCGGCCCGCTGTTCAACGCGGCGGGCGAGGTGATCGGCATCAACACGATGATCTTCTCGCCCTCCGGCGCGTCCGTCGGCATTGGCTTCGCCGTGCCGTCGGACCTGGCGCGGACCGTCATCGACCAGCTGCGTGCCGGTGGGCGGGTGGATCGCGGCTGGCTCGGCGTCTCGGTGCAGGATGTGGGGGCGGAGGAGCCGGGGAGGCGCCCGGCCAGCGCCACCGCCGCCGCGCGTGGCGTGCTGGTGGCCGGCGTCGAGCGCGGCAGCCCGGCCGCGCGCGCCGGGCTGCGCGCCGGCGACCAGGTGATGGCGATCAATGGCGAGAAGGTCGAGACCTCCCGCGCCCTGGTGCGGGGGATCGCGGCGGTGCCGCCCGGGCAGACGGTGCGGCTTTCGATCGTCCGGGATGGACGGCCGGCGGAGATGCCGGTGCAGGTCGGCCGCCGCCCCGCCGTCCCGCAGGGCTGACGGCGCCGCTATTCGAAGCTTGGAGCCACGGCCCCGATGCTGGCAGGCTGGCGTCCCGTAACCGGCAGGGGTGACCTTCGATGCGCGCCTTGGCGATGTGCCTGTTTCTTGTCCTCGCGCCGGCCGCCATGGGCCAGCCGGCGCCAACATCCCCGCGCTGGCGGGTCGTGCTGGTGGCGGGTGATCCGTCCCTGCCGGTGTGGGACAATGCGGCGCGGCAGCTTGAGGCGGGGCTGGTGGGCAGCGGCATCGCGGTGCCGGGTCAGGTGACGCGGCTCACGGCGCGGCGGGAGGAGTTGGCCCGCGGTGCCCGCCCCGGTGGGCTGGCCGCGACCATGGCCGCGATCCAGGCCTTGCAGCCCGGCCCCGGGGAGGGCTGCCTGGTGTTCCTCACCATGCATGGTGCGCCGGATGCGGGGCTGGTCTTCATGCCGGGCCAGCAGGTGCTGACGCCCAATCTGCTGGACAAGGTATTGCAGCAGGGCTGCGGGGAAGCGCCGACCTTCGTCATCGCCTCGGGCTGCTTCACCGGGGATTTCGCCACGGGCAACATGGCGCGGCCGAACCGCGTGGTGCTGACGGCGGCGCGGGCGGACCGGTCCTCCTTCGGCTGCGGGGCGGGGTTCGAGCTGACGGTATTCGATGATTGCGTCCTGCAATCCTTGGCGCAGGGCGGCCCGGTGGAGGGCTTGCGCGCGCGATCCCGCGATTGTGTTGCCGGGGAGGAAGCGCGCCGCCGGGTCTCTCCACCCTCGGGCCCCGCCGCCCATCTGGGGGAGGCGGTGCGTGGCCTGGTGCTGCCGGCCATGCCGGCGGCGGCACCGCCGCCGGCCGCCGCGCCACCCTCCGCGACCTCGCCGGGGCAGCCTCGCCCGGGCGTGAAGGGGCGCGCGACCTGACATTGGGCTTACGCCCGCTGCGGTCGACGTTGCCGCTGCCGCGCCCGGAGACTAGAAGGTTCTTAGTAGAACAGCCGGTGCGACGCTGATGAGACTCCTTCTTGTCGAGGATGACGCCGAGGTGGCCCGCTTCGTCAGGAAGGGGTTGCAGGAGGCGGGGCATACGGTGGAGCACGCGGCGAACGGCCGCGATGGCCTGTTCATGGCCGCCTCCGAAGGCTTCGATGTCCTGGTGCTGGACCGCATGCTGCCCGGCGGCGTCGATGGTGTCCGGCTGGTGGAAACCCTGCGCGGCCAGGGCAATCGGACCCCTGTGCTGTTCCTCTCGGCGCTCAATGCCGTGGATGAACGGGTGAAGGGCCTGAAGGCCGGTGGCGACGACTATCTCACGAAGCCTTTCGCTTTCGCCGAGCTTCTGGCGCGGGTCGAGGCGTTGGGCCGGCGCCCGGCGGCGGAAGTGCCGACGACGCGGCTGAAGGTGGCCGACCTCGAACTCGATCTGCTGTCCCGCACGGTGACGCGGGCGGGCAAGAAGATCGACGTGCAGCCCCGCGAATTCCGGCTGCTGGAGCATCTGATGCGCCACGCCGGCCAGGTGGTGACGCGGACGATGCTGCTGGAGAAGGTGTGGGACTACCACTTCGATCCGCAGACCAATGTGATCGACGTGCATGTCAGCCGGCTGCGTCACAAGCTCGACAAGGGCTTCGACAAGCCGCTGATCCACACCGTCCGCAACGCCGGCTACATGATCCGCGCCGAGGGCTGAGTTCCCCTTGGTGGTCCCGGACAGCACCCTGCGCCGGCCATCGCCGGACCTGCCCCTGTTCGGCCTGTTGCGCAGCGCCTCAGGCCGTTTCGCCCTGTTCTTCACGGCATTTTTCGCGGCCGCCGCCACGATGGCGGCGGTAGTGCTGTGGTGGAACACCGCCGGCACGCTGGACCGGCAGACCGATGCCTCGATCCGCGCCGACGCCACCGCCCTGGTCGAACGCCAGCGCGATGCCGGGTTGCAGGCGCTGGCGGCCGCGATCGAGGATCGCCTCGCCCTCGATGTGCAGAATGAATCGCTCTACCTCCTGATGGGTCCAGCGATGGGCCCGGACCGGACGGTGCTGGCCGGCAATCTCGAGGTCTGGCCACCGGAGGCGAATGCCGATTCGCCCTGGATCCGCATGGTCCTGCAACGCGATGGTGTGGACAGCGAGGCGCGGCTGCTGCGGATCGACCTGCCGACCGGGCATCGGCTGCTGGTCGGCCGCGACGTGGCGGAGAAGCTGCGCCTGCGCGGCCTGCTGGGGGAAGGCATCGCCTGGGCCGCCGCCTCCTCCGGCGCCATCGCGCTGATGGGCGCCTTCTTCCTGCGCCGGGCGCTCGAACGCCGGTTGCAGCCGGTCTACGGCACGGCGGAGGCGATCGGGGCCGGGGATCTGACGCGACGCGTGCCGCTTTCCGAACGCCGGGACGAATTCGACCGGCTCGGCATGACGATGAACGCCATGCTGGACCGCATCGCACAGTTGATGGAAGGCGTGCGCGGCGTGTCCGACGCCATCGCGCATGACCTGCGGACGCCGATCGCCCGCGCCCGCGCGAAGCTGGAGGAATCGCTGATCGACGCGGCGGATGAAGCGGCGCTGCGGGCGGCGGTCGAACAGGGGATTGCCGACCTCGACAACATCGCGCGAGTCTTCAAGGCCGTGCTGCGGATCGCGGAGGTCGAGGCCGGCGCCCGGCGGGCCGCCTTCGGGCCGCTGGACCTGACGCAGATGCTGACCGATGCCGCCGAATTGTACGGCGCCTCGGCGGAGGAGCGGGACCAGGTGCTTGAGGTGGCGCTGGATGCCGAGCTGCCGCTGGTCGGGGACCGGGACCTGCTGTTGCAGGCGGTGGCGAACCTGCTCGACAACGCCCTGAAATTCACCCCCGATGGCGGTACGGTTCGCCTGACCGGCCATCTCGGCGAAGGGGTGATCGAGATCGCCGTATCCGATGACGGGCCTGGGCTGGCGGCGGAGGACCGCGCCCGTGCCGGGGAGCGTTTCTTCCGCGCCGATGCCGCGCGCACCACGCCGGGGTCCGGGCTCGGGCTTTCGCTCGTCCGCGCCGTGGTGGCGCTGCATGGCGGGCAGGTTGTGCTGGACGATACGGCGCCCGGCCGTGCGCCCCCTGGCCTGCGGGTCCGCCTGTGGCTGCCCGCGGCCTGAGCGCCGGGTTGGTGAGCGCACTCTCCGTGACTGGTTCTTCCATGACCGGGCTTTCATTGGCCGGCCACGGCCGTGGCCGGGTGAGGGGTGGCATGGTGCGGAGATGCGCATGCCTATGCTCCTGCTCGGCGTCGCGCTGGCGATGCCGGCGGCGGCCCACCAGCCGCTCCGCGTCACCACCGACAGCCCTGAATATTGCGGCCAATTGGCCGAACGCCTCGCCTCCCAGCCGGCGGCCGAGGAGGAGCCTGTGCGCGCCTTGGTGGAGGAAGGGCTGCGGCTCTGCGACAGCGGCCATATCCGGATTGGAATCGCCAAGCTTCGCCGCGCGCTGCGCAGCGTTCACCCGTCGGGACAAGCCGGCGGCGGCTGAGGCCCTGCGTCCCGGCTGTCCCGCATGAGCTGGTGGCGCCCTGCCTTGGCGGCGGGCGGGGCGATCTGCGCCGGAGTCGGGCTCGCGCGCTTCGCCTATGTGCCGCTGTTTCCCGCCATGGTGGGCGCGGGCTGGGTGGATGGCGGCGGGGCGGGCCTGCTGGGGGCGGCCAATCTTGCGGGGTATCTGCTGGGGGTGATGGGCGGGCGGCGGTTGGCCGGGGCGGTCGGCGTGCCGCGGGCGATGGATGTGGGCATGGCGCTGGCGGCGCTGTCCTTCGCCGCCTGCGCAGTGCCTCTGGGGCTCGCCTGGTTCGTGCTGTGGCGTGGCCTGGCGGGGGTGGCGGGCGGTTTTCTCATGGCCTTGGCCGGTCCCGCCGTGCAGGCCAGCGTGCCGGACCATGCCAGGGGCCTCGCCGGTGGGATGGTGATGGGGGGCGCTGGCATCGGCGTGGTGCTGGCCGGCGGGTTGGTGCCGCTGCTGTTGCAGGCGGGGCTGCGGGAAGCCTGGCTGGGCCTGGCCGCGGCGGTGCTGCTGATCTGGGTGCCGGCGCGGCGCTGCTGGCCGAACCCGGCGGCGATCCCCGTGGCAACGGACGCCGCCGCCGTGCCGCGGGCGGTGCGGCTGCTACTCGCCTATGGGTTGTCCGGCGCGGGGATGGTGGCGCCGATGGTCTACCTCGCGGACCTCGCCGTACGGGGCAGGGGGCTGCCGGTGGAAGCGGGGTCCGGCATCTGGATGCTGTTCGGCCTGGGCGCCCTGGCGGGGACGCTGATCGGTGGGCGGGTGGCCGGGCGGATCGGCGGCAGGCGGGCCTTGCCGGCCTGGATGGCGGTGCAGGTTGCGGGGCTGGGCCTCGCGCTGCTGCCGTGGTGGCCGGCCTTGCTGCTGGCGGCACCGCTGGGCGGCTTCGCCGGGGTCGGCGCCACGGCGGTGACGCTGGCGGCGGCGCGGGAGATTGCCGGGGCGCGCGCTGGCGTGGTCTGGGTGCGGGCGACGGCCTGCTATGCCGTGGCGCAGGCCGGCACGGCCTTCGCGCTCGCCGCGCTGTTTGCCACCAGCGAGGAAAGCCACGCGGCGGTGTTCGGCGCCGGGCTGGCGCTTTCCGCCGCGGCGCTGGCGGTGGCCTGGATGGGCCGGCGCGGCTGAGCCGCCACGATCAGGGCAAAGAAAAGCCGGGGCTCCTTGGGGAAGCCCCGGCTGAGTTGTGGGACGCCGGCAAGATCGGGGGGAAGCGCCGGCATCCGGGAGGGAGAGACGGGCTGCGGCAGTCAGGCAACCCGAGAGTGTTATCGCCCAAGAAGGTTGCGGGTTCCTTTCCATGGTGGGGTTTTATGCGTCTCTTTTCGGGTGGAGCCGCCTGGCCTATCCCTCGCCCCGCCCGGCCCGTGCCCTCCGGGCTGAGGAGCCAAGCCGCATGACCGCACCCCCCACCCCGTCGCCGGCCCCCCCTCAGGCAGCCACGCTGCCGCTTGCCGGTCTCAAGGTGGTGGAACTCGGCCATTACATCGCCGGGCCCTTCGCGACGCGGCTGCTGGCCGATCTCGGGGCGGAGGTGATCAAGGTGGAACCGCCGGAGGGCGACCCGATCCGTGGCTGGGGCAGCCGGCACAACGGGCATCCCGTCTGGTTCAGCATCCATGGCCGCAACAAGCTGTCCGTCACGCTGGACCTGAAGACGCCGGCGGGGCGGGAGAGGCTGCGCAAGCTCTGCGCGAGGGCCGATGCGATGGTGGAGAATTTTCGCCCCGGCTATCTCGAGCGCATCGGGCTGGGGCCGGAGGCGCTGCACCAGGTGAACCCGCGGCTGATGATCGCCCGGGTGTCCGGCTACGGCCAGGATGGACCGTACCGGGACAAGCCCGCCTTTGGCGCGATCGGGGAGGCGATGGGCGGGCTGCGCCACCTGACGGCGACGCCGGGCGTGACGGACCACGCGCCGCCACGCTGCGGGGTTTCGATCAGCGATGACCTCGCGGGGATGTATGCGGCGCTCGCCGTGGCCTCCGCCTGCTGGGGGGTGAAGGGTGATCCGCAGGGCAGGGGGCGGGTGATCGATATCGACCTCGTCTCCTCCGTCTTCTCGCTGATGGAGGGGATGCTGCCGGAGTACGGCCTGACGGGCGCGATCCGCCAGCCCGCGGGGTCCGCCATCCTGACCGCCGCGCCGACCAACACCTATCTCTGCGCGGATGGGAAGTGGCTTTGCGTCGCCGGGAATTCGGACCTGATCTACCACCGGCTGATGACGCTGATCGGGCGGGAGGACCTGCGCGACGACCCGCGCATGGCGGATAACCGCGGCCGCTGCGCCCATGCGCCGGAACTCGACCGCGCGATCGGCGAATGGACCCGCACCCTGCCGGCGGCCGAGGCGCAGGACCGGCTGGAGGCGGCGGATATCCCGTGCTCCCGCCTGTTCGACATGCGCGATTGCGCGGAGGACCCGCATTTTCGTGCCCGGCAGACGGTGATGGAGGTGGGCGACCCGCTGATCGGGGAAACGCTGCTGCACCCCGCCGCACCCTTCCGCTTCGATGGCATCGCGCCGCCGGAGATGGTGCGCTGGACGGGGCCTGCGCTCGGCGCCCACAACGACCACGTTTTTCATGAGTTGCTGGGAGAGGCCTGACGCCATGGACGCCGTGATTTCCGAGGTCGCGCCGCGCGACGGGCTGCAATCCATCGGTCCCTTCGTGCCGACCGACACCAAGATCGACCTCGTCCGAAAACTTTACGCGGCCGGGTTGCGGCGGATGGAGATCGGCAGCTTCGTCAGCCCGAAGGCGGTGCCGCAGATGGCGGATACGGCAGAGGTGCTGCGCGCGGCGCTGGCGCTGCCGGGGTTGGAATCCACCGTGCTGTCGCCGAACCGCCGTGGCTTCGAGATGGCGCGCGACGCCGGCGCGCATCGCATCGGCCTGTTCATGTCCATCACCGAAAGCCACAACAAGGCCAATGTGAACCGCGGGCGGGAGGATAGCTTTCTCGATCTCTCGGCGATCGTGCGGGATGCGGTGGCGGCGGGGATGAAGGTGCGGTTCAACCTGTCCTGCGCCTTTCATTGCCCCTTTGAGGGCGTGGTGCCGGAACGCGACGCGGTCGACTGGGTGGAACGGACGGTCGCCCTCGACCCCGGGATCGAGATCGGCATCTGCGACACCACGGGCAATGCGGCGCCGGACCAGGTGCGGCGCGTGGTGGGCCATGCCGTGCGGGCCTGGCCAGGGCCGGATGGCAAGTCCCGCATCGCCTTCCACGGCCATGACACTTACGGCATGGGCGTGGCCAACGCCTTCGCGGCCTGGGATGCCGGCTGCCGGGTGATCGACAGCGCCGCCGGTGGCCTCGGCGGCTGCCCCTTCGCGCCGGGGGCGACGGGCAATGTGGCGACGGAGGATGTGGCCTGGCTGATGCGCCGGATGGGCGTGGCGACGGGGATCGACTGGGCGAAGTTGCTGGAGGCCGCGGATTTCGCGGCCGCCGTGCCGGGGGGCAGCCCGGGCGGGCGGATGCGGGCTGTGCCGGCGGCACGGGATATCTGAACAGCGCTCATCACGGGCATGGCATTTCCCGAGTCGCCTCCGCTATAACAAGGCCATGCGTGCCGCTCTTGCCATTCTGTCTCTGCTTGCGCTCACCGCCTGCGGCACCTCCCGCCAGGTGGCGACGGCGCCTGCCGTGGTGGCGCCGCACCGGGCCGAACTCGGGGAGCCGATTTCCTGCGTGCCCTATGCCCGGGCGCGGTCGGGAATCGGGCTCGCCGGGGATGCCTGGCAGTGGTGGGATGCGGCGGCGGGGCGGTATGGGCGGGGCAATGCGCCACGGCCGGGCAGCGTGCTGGTCATCGCGCGGACGGCGCGGATGCCCTCCGGCCATGTCGCTGTCGTCTCCCGCGTGCTGAACAGCCGCGAAGTCATGGTGGACCACGCCAATTGGGCCTCCGGCGCGGCGCGGGGGCGGATCGCGACGGATCAGCGCGTGGTCGATGTCTCGCCCCGCAATGACTGGACGCTGGTGCGCGTCTGGTATCCCCGGATCAATGACCTCGGCAACACCGCCTTCCCGGCGCGCGGCTTCGTGCACAACCAGACGGTGATGGCTTCCCGCTGACAGATCGGCTGGGACAGGGCATTCTGTCCGGCAATGCTCCGGGAGGAATGTCCATGCGCCTGACCCGCCGCGGCCTTGCCGCTGCCACTGCTGCCCTTGCCACAACCCCGCGATGGTCCACCGCGCAGACGGCCTGGCCGGACCGGCCGGTGCGCGTCATCGTCAGCTTTCCCGGCGGGTCCACGCCGGATATGGCGGCCCGCGCCGTTACCGGGCATCTGGCGACCGTCTTCGGCCAGCCCTTCGTGGTGGATAACCGCGCCGGTGGCGGCGGGAATATCGGCACGGAGGCGATTGTCCGCGCGACGGACGGGCATACCGTCGGCGTTACCATCGGCGGGCCCGGCAGCACGGCCAAGGTGCTGAATCCTGGGCTGGGCTACGACCCCGCGGTCGATCTGGCGCCGATTTCCCTGCTGGCGCGGCTGCCCTTCGTGCTGGCGGTGCATCCTTCCGTGCCGGCCCGCACGGTGAACGAGCTGTTCGACCATGC
>CANJXD010000211.1 GCA_947478535.1 Acetobacteraceae bacterium | reverse complement strand
GGAGACGGAGCATACCTACTACGCCGCGAGTGGCGCACCGCTGCTGCATGGCTCCGTACGGTTCCATGGGGACCGCTTCGAATTCACGTTGGATTCAACGCTGCGCCCGGCGGCGGGGTAACCCCGCCGCCGTTACATCATGCCGAGCGAGCGCGGCAGCCACAGCGCGATGTCGGGGAAGACGACGACGGCGGCGAGGGAGAGGAACATCGCCAGGATCATCCAGATGACCCAGGGGATGGTGGTTTCCATCGACACGCCGGCGATGCGGCAGGAGACCATGAGGTTCACCGCCATCGGCGGCGTGAACTGCCCGATCGCGATCTTCATGGTCAGGATCACGCCGAACCAGGTCAGGTCCCAGTGGAAGGCATTGGCGATCGGGATCAGCACCGGCAGCAGGATCAGGAAGGTGGAAACGCCATCCAGGAACATGCCGATGAAGATCAGAACGATCATCAGCAGCGCGATGGTCCCGTACTCGCCAAGGTCCAGCCCGACGATCCACCCCGCCACGGGCTGCACGATGCCGAGGGTAGAGGTGGACCAGGCGAAGACGCTGGCCAGCGCCACGACGATGAGGATGACGGCCGAAAGCTCCCCCGCTTCCACCAGCATCTCGTAGCAGTCGCGCCAGGTGAGGGTGCGGTAGATCACGGCGCCGACGAAGACCCCGTAGAACACCGCCATCACCGCCGCTTCGGTCGGCGTGAAGGCGCCGATCCGCATGCCGCCGAGGATGACGACGGGCGCCATCAGGCCCCAGATCGCCTCCTTGAAGGTCTGCCAGATCAGCAGCCTTTCCTCGCTCTGCGACTTGCCGCCGAAATCATTCAGCCAGGACAGCACCAGCACGGCACCGATGATGGCGAAGCCGGCGAGGATGCCGGGGAACATGCCGGCCATGAAGATGGCGGGGACGGAGACACCCGGCACCAGCACGGCATAGATGATGAAGGCGATGGAAGGCGGGATGAGGATGTCCGTCGCGGCGGCGGCGGCGACGGTGGCGGCGATGAAGGGGCGGGGATAGCCATCCTTCACCATGCTGCGCGTCACCACCTGGCCGACGGCGGCGGAGGTTGCGGGGCCGGAGCCACTGATGCCGCCGATCACCATGGCGACGAGCACGGAGACGGAGGCCAGCGCGCCGCGCCCGGCGCCGACGATGGCGGTGGCGAAGCGCACGAGGCGCAGCGCGACGCCCGTGCGGTCGAAGACGCTGCCGACCAGGACGAACATCGGGATGGCGATCAGCGGATACTTGGCGATGCCGGCATAGACATTGGTCGGCATCGCCAGGATGGACTGGTCCGCCAGCAGGATGGCCAGCGCGCCGGCAAGCCCGAGCGCCACGCCGATCGGGATGCCGCCGAGCAGCAGGACGAGGAAGGTCAGGAAAAGGATTGCGCCGATCATCAGCCTTCGCCTCCGCGCGCCAGCCGGATGAAGCGCCCGAGCGCACGCAGGACGACGATGCCGGACAGCACCGGCAGCCAGCCTGTGTACCACCAATTCGGATGGCCGAGGCCGGAGGAGAGCACCTCGAAGCGGTACTCGTCATACGCCAGGCGCCAGCCATACTGCACGAGCAGGCCGAAACAGATGATGGTCAGCGCCATCGCCGCCATCTCCGCCCGCTTCTGCCCGCGGGGGGACAGCATGTCGGTGAAATAGCCGATGCGGATGTGGCGGCCGGAGGCCGTGGCGATGGCGGTGCCGAGCAGGGTCACCAGCACCATCAGCACCACCGAATACTCCTCGGTGAAGGCGATGCTGACATCCGTCAGGTAGCGGGTGGCGACATTGGCGGCGGTGATGAGGGCCATCGCCGCCATCGCCGCCGCCACCAGCACTTCCTCGACCTTCAGCGGGACCTTGGTAGGCGGGTTGATGCGTTCCGCGCTGGGGTCGAGATCGGCGGCCATGGTCAGGCGCGGGCCGTGCGGATCGCGGCTTCGGCGCGGCGGACCAGATCCGCGCCCACGGTCTGCGCCCATTTGTCATAGACCGGGCGGGTGGCGCGGGCGAAGGCCTGCTTTTCCGCATCCGTCAGCGTGGTGACGGTGACGTTGCGGCGGCCGAGTTCCTCAAGGCTCGAACGATCGGCATCGACACCGATGCCCTTGCGGCTCGCCTCGATCTGCGCCTTGGCGGCATCCTTCGCGCATTGCAGCACGAGTTCGCGGTCGGCCGGGGCGAAGCTGTCCATGACCTGCTTCGAGACGACGAACACCCCGGCATCGGCGACGTAGTTCCAGATCGTCAGGTGGCGCTGGGCCAGCGTGTCCATGCGGAAGGCGAGGTAGAGGTTGATGGGGTTTTCCTGCCCATCCACCGCGCCCGTGGACAGCGCCGGCTGAAGGTCCGCGAAGGACATCTGCACGGGGTTGGCGCCGAGGGCGGTGAAGATTTCACTGAAGATGGCGCCGGCGGCAAAGCGGATCTTCATGCCGCGCATGTCCTCCGGCGTGCGGATGGCGCGCCGGCTGTTGGAGATCTCGCGGAAGCCATTCTCCCCCCAGGCCGCCGGCACGACATCGCGCGCCGTCAGGGTACGGGCGAGTTCCTCGCCGACCGGGCCGTTGATGATGGCGTCGTAGCCCTTGTGGTCATTCAGCAGGAAGGGGAGGGAGAACAGGTTCATCTCCCGGATCTGGGGGGAGATGTTGATGGTGGAGAAGACGCCGAAATCGACCACGCCCTGGCGCATCGCGACGAGTTCGCGGGTCTGGTCGCCGCCGACGAGCTGGCTGCCGGGATAGACCTTCACAGTGATCCGCCCGCCGGACCGCTGGGTGACCATGTCCGCCCATTGGAAGGCGCCCTCGGAGAGCGGGATGGGGCGGTTGCCGACCACGGTCAGCTTGTATTCGGATTTGTAGGCGGCCTGCGCCCGGGCGGCGTAGGGGGCGGCGAGCCCGGCGGTGGCGGCTCCGGTGGCGGCGAGCAGCGCGGCGCGGCGCGTGATGACGATCGACATTCGTACCCTCCCTGAGATTGCCGCGCCTTGGCGGCGGGTCTTTCCGGGGGGAGGATGCGGGCGGGGGGTGCCCTTCGGCAAGGGGGGGATCAGCCGTCCCGTGGCAGGCCCAGCAGGCGGGACCGGCCGGCGGCGTCGAAGGCGGCCGTCACGGTATCCGGGCTTGCCGCCCCGCGCAGCGCCATGGCCAGGCGCTTCACGGCGCGGGGCACCTCGGCATCCGCCTCCAGCGCATCCTTCGCCATCGCGTGGTGGCGGAGCCCGCTGCTGAGGAAGGCGTCGGTTTCCGCCGCCGCATCCTCCCGCACCGGGATGCCGAGGCTTGCCAGCACGCCGCGCCAATCCGCCAGCAGGTCCGCATAGCGGGTGAAGGCGCGGGGCAGGCCGCGGGTATCGCGTTCCGCCGCCACCATGTGGGACAGCCAGAGCTTCAGCGCGGCCCGCTTTGCCATCCCATCCCGCGCGACGAGCGAGGCGGCGATCTCCAGCGGGTTCCGCAGCGGGATGATGGCGCGTGGGGTGGCGCCGAAGCGGGCGAGCGCTGGCAGCCACACCGGCAGCAGGCGGCAGAGGCGGGGGTCCTTCAGGATGAAGTGCTGGGCTGGCGGCACGATCTTCGCCAGCACACCGGCGGCTTCGGCGACGAAGTCCTTCAGCAGCGGCGCCGGCAGTGCGGGCAGCGGGCGCGCGTCGTCCCAGCTTCGCCCGAGGGCCGCGAGGATGCGGTCATCCAGCGCCACCATGCCCGCGGATTCGAAAAACCCTTTCGGATTGTCCACCCGCCCGCCGAGCAGATCCTGCGGCAGGGCGAAGCCGTGCAGGGACAGCACCCGCGTCAGCGCCGAGGTGCCGGAGCGGTGCATGCCGAGGACGAGAAGCCCAGTTGGGGTGCCAGTTGGGGTGCCGATGGGGGAGCCGATGGGGGATGACGCCATGCGGCAGGATATGGCGGTCGGGAGGCGCGCGGGCAAAGCACACCCGCGCGCGCAGCCTTACTCCGCGCGGATGTTCGCGGCCTGCGCGATCGCAGCCCAGCGCGGCACCTCGCTGGCCACCATGGCCGTGTAGTCCGCGACGGTCATGCGGTTCGGCGGCGCGCCAAGCTCGGCCAGGCGGTCCACCATGGCGGGGGTGTTGAGACCGGCGACGACGGCTTCGTTGATGCGCTGGGCGATCTCGGCGGGCATGCCGGCGGGGCCGGAGAGGCCGAACCAGTTGGTGGCGACGAGCGTCGGGAAGCCGGCTTCCACCACCGTCGGCACCGTGGGCCAGCGGGCGGCGCGCTCGGGCAGGGTGATGGCGAGCAGGCGCAGCCGGTCATTCCGGCCGATATCGGGGACGGCGGCGATCAGCCCCTCGATCTGCCCACCGATCACATCGGTCACAGCGGGGGCGCTGCCGCGATAGGGAACGTGCGTGATCTCGATGCCCGCCGCGCGGTTCAGCAGTTCCAGCTTCACATGGCTCGAGGTGCCGATGCCGTTGGAGCCGAAGCGGACGGCGCCGGGGGCGGCCTTCGCCCTGGCGATGAGGTCCGCCATCGTGCGGATCGGGCTGTCCGCGCTGACCGCGATGGCGGAGGGCACGGCGGCGACCAGGGCGATATGCGCGAAGTCCCGGATCGGGTCATAGGGCACGGTGCGGGACACCGCCGGGCCAATGGCCTGGGAGGCGATGTTGGACAGCACGATGGCGCTGCCATCGGCCGGGCCCTTGGCGACAGCGTCGGAGCCGATGGCACCACCCGCCCCGCCGCGGTTTTCCACCACCACCGGGCTGCCCCAGGCGGCCTCGATCTCCCGCGCCGCGAGGCGGCCGAGCAGATCCGCCGTGCCGCCGGCGGGGAAGGGGACGATGAGGCGAAGCGGACGGCCAGGGGCGCGGGTCTGCGCGAGCGCGGGGGTGGCAAGGCCCAGGGTGAGGCCACACAGCAGGGGGCGGCGGCGCATGGGTAATTTCTCCGGCGGATGCGGCTGGCGCCACCATAGCGCGGCGGGCGGTGCCGGCCAGGGGGAGGGTCGAGCAGCTACGGAGACCTGTGGAGGGCCAGTGGGGCCAGTGGGGTGGCGGCGGGGTTCTCCGGAATGACGGGGTGGGGGAACAAGAAGGGCGGCAACTGCTGAGAAAATGGAAAAACCATCCCCTTTCAGGTTGCAGCGGACAAAATTTCCCAGGTATCGTGGTGGGGACGAGGAGCTTCTCCACCGATGACCTTCATTCGCACCCGCCCGCCGATGGACACCATGCTCGCCGGCGTCGCCGCCGCAGCGCGGCGCCCGCTGGACGAGCGGCCGGAAGCGGTGGCGGCGGCGATCGCCGCCTTCGCGGCGGACCCGACCCTGCTGGCGGAGCATGACTGCCCCTGCAGCCCGGACCGCTACGTGCGCCATCTTCTGGCGACCGACCCGGACGGCGGCTACGCCGTGGTGGCACTGGTCTGGCGGCCCGGGCAGATGTCCCCCGTGCATGCTCACAAGGCTTGGTGCGCCTTGGCCGTCCACCAGGGCGTGCTGACCGAGACCTATTACGAACCCGGCGACCCGCCCCAGCCCTGCGGCACGAAGCTGCTGCGCCCGGGGGAGAGCAACCACGGCGCGGCCGACCCGCGGCTGATCCACCGCCTGGCCAACCTGTCCTGCCGCACGGCGGTGTCCATCCACTGCTACGGCGTCGGCTTCGACCGCTTCGGGTCCGACGTGAACGAGGTATTGGCGGCATAACCGGAATGCTTCCAGGGTGGGTGGGAAGACGCCCGCGCTTCCGCTAACGTACGGAGCGTGACGGAAGCCCGACGCAACCTTCTCCTCGGGCTTCTCGCCGGCCTGACCGCGGCCCTCGTTTGGGGTGCGCAGGCCGTCATCGCGCGGACCGGCACGCTGGCCGGGTTCAATCCTGTCGATCTTTCGGTGCTGCGCTTCGTGACGGCGGCGGTGGCGCTTTCGCCTTTCCTGTGGACGGGGCGGCACGCGCTGCGGCGGATCGGGGTGCGGCGGATCTTCTGGCTGTCCGTCTTCGGAGGCTTCGGCAATACGCTGCTGTTCTGCTCCGGCGTCGTCTACGCCCCGGCGAGCCATGGCGGCACCATCGCGCCGATCACCGCCGCGGTTGCGGGCGCCGTGCTGGCGGGGCCGTTCCTGGGCGATTGGCCGACGCGGGGGCGGGTGCTGTCGCTGGTCGCACTCGGGCTGGGCCTGGTGCTGATCGGCTGGGATGGGCTGACGGGGGAACACCCCGGAGCCTGGCGCGGCGACCTGCTGCTGTTCGGCGCGGGCGGCGTCTGGGGCGTGTTCACAGTGATGCTGCGCCGCTGGGCGGTGCCGGCGCTGCCGGGGATGGCGGCGGTGTTCCTGTGCTCCGCACTGGTGATGCTGCCGCCCTGGGTGATGCTCGGCCTCGGCGCGGTGCCGGACCTGCCCTGGCAGGCGAGCGCGCTGCAGATGGTGGGGCAGGGGCTCGGCGCTTCGGTGATCGCGACGACGCTCTATGCGCGGGCGGTGGCGCTGCTCGGCGCCACCAAGGCGGGCTGCGTCGGCACCATGATGCCGGTGGTGGCGCTGATGCTCTCCGCCTGGTTGCTGGGGGAGAGCCTGGGCAGGCTGAAACTCGCGGGCGTGGCCGTGGCGGTCGCCGCGATGCTGGCGGCGGTGCTGTTCACCGGCCGCCGCGAGGCGACTTAGCGGGCCTTGTCGTCCCGCGCCCAGCGGGGCATCGCGCAGCCCGCGAGCGCCGCCATGCGGTCCCGCGCCAGCAGGCGTTCCCGGTCAAGCCGCCGGATCATCGCCTCATCCGGGGCGCCGCGGGACCGTTCTGCGGCGATCAGCCGCTCCAGATCGGCCAGACGATCAACGAGACGGTGCTTGAGGCTGCCGCTCGTCGCGATACTCCCGTCCATCCTGCCCTCAACCTCCATGACCGACGCTGCGCGGGGGCGCGGCGGTGGGAACGAGGCCCGACATCGCGGAAGGGGTCCCGCCAGAGGGGCCCGGGCCTCGAACCAGGAGGCTGGACCGTGCTGATGACGAATTCAAGGCGGTTTCGCGTCACCGTGTTGCCGGGAGGCCTACGTCCCGCGTAGCGCCGCGGAGACCAGCGGCTTGATCGCGGTGTCCGGCACCCGTTCGAAGCGCAGGGCGTCGCCGCCGAGGTAGCGCGCGGCGTTCATCGCCACCCAGCCATTCGCCGCCACCGTCACCGGCAGGCCGGCGGGCAGCAC
Source organism: Acetobacteraceae bacterium (assembly GCA_947478535.1). The sequence goes on along the minus strand of CANJXD010000211.1, from coordinate 1,835 downwards.
ATCGGCATAGGCGAAGTCACCAATACGTGATGGGAGGGCTACGGGCTCATCCTGGTTGAGCCGGGGCGCCATCGCCCCCATCGCCCGCGCATCGGCGGTGGCACGCAGGATCGGGCCATCGAAGCGGAGAAAGGCATCGAAGGCGAGGCGCGTGACCGGGCCGGCGGGCAGACCGGTGCCGAAGGTGGTGTGGTTGATCACGGCCATGTTCGCCCCCGCCGCACGCGCCATGATGCCGGCCGCGCGGCGGGCCGCCTGCGGCAGGGGGAGGGGCGCGGGCAGGGTGAACAGGACCTCCCGGTCCTCCGGCGCCGCGTGGTCCGCCATGACCGCCCGCACCAGGGCGGCATGGGCGGCATCCTGCCGCTCCTCTGGTTCCCCCCTGGATTCCACCGGGCTGTCCCGCAGCGTGATGGCGCCATCCCCAGCGATCCCCGCCAGACCAAGGGCGCGGTTCCAACTGCCGATATGGACGTAGCGCGTCGCCCCTTCCGCATGGACGAAGCGCAGATGGTCATGCCCGCCGAAGACCAGCGTGCCATCCGGCAGCAGCGGCAGGATGGCGCGGTCCGGCACCACGCCGGCGTGGCTCATCACGATCCGCGTCTCGGCCTCCGCGAGCAGGGCTGGCAGGCTGGCGCGCGCCCAGGCGACGGGGCTCGGGAATTCCATCAGCGCGCGGGCGGCGGGGCGGTAGGTGGTGGCCTCATCCGTGCCGAGGCCGGCAATGACGAGGCGCCGGCCACCAGGCAGGGTGAGGCGCAGCGCCGGGTCCGCGAAGGGCTGTCCGGTACGGCGATCGACCAGGTTGGTCAGCACCGTGATGTCCATCGCCCGCAGCCGGCGCACCACAACCGCCAGGTCATCCTCCAGCGCCGTCTCATGGTTGCCGATGTTCAGCACCACGGGGGCGCGGCGGCGGAGCGCGGCGAGGAAGGCCCAATCCGCGGCACCCGCGCTGCGCAGCGCCACGGCATTGCCGCGCTCGAAGCAATCGCCATTCACCAGGATGAAAGCGGGAATGCCGGCATTCGCCGCCAGCGCCGCATCCAGCGCGCCGAGCAAAGCGGGCGCGCGTTCCATGGCTGAATGGGGGTCCGACAGCAGCGCCAGCAGCAGGCCGGCACCGGGGATCGGCTGGTCCGCGCGCGCCTTGGGCAGGGCCAGGAGGCCGGGGAGGGTCAGCACGGCGCGGCGCGTCGGCGTCATGCGGGCTGGGTGAGGCGGGGCACGGCGGCCCAGCTTGTCGTGACATGGGCGCAGGGCTCGGCCGCACCTTCGGCCCGTAGCAGCACCTCGCCATAGGAGAGGGTGCGGCCCTTCTTGATGACGCGGGCTTCCGCCAGCACGGCGCCGGGCGGGGGCGCGCGGAGGAAGGTGATGGAAAGGCTCGCCGTCAGGCTCTCATCCCGCCCTTCCGTCAGCGACAGCAGCGCCACCCACATCGCGACATCGGCGAGGCCCATCAGCGCGGGGCCGGAGACGGTGCCGCCGGGGCGCAGCAGGTCTGCATGATGGGGCAGCCGCAGCAGCGCGGCGCCATCGGCGAAGGACAACACCTCCACCCCCCAGGCGCCGGCCAGCGGCACCCCGGCGCGCACCCGCGCCTGCATCTCGTCCAGTGTCATCGGCCTTCCACCACGCGCCCCACACAGGGATTCCGGCCGAGCCAGTAGCAGAGTTCGGCCGGCCGCTTGATGGCGAACAGCGCAAGGTCGCAGCGCAGCCCCGGCGCCAGTGCGCCGCGATCAGCCAGCCCCAGCGCCGTGGCGGCATGGCGGGTGACGCCGGCCAGGGCTTCGGCCACCGTCAGCCGGAACAAGGTGCAGCCCATG
>CANJXD010000210.1 GCA_947478535.1 Acetobacteraceae bacterium | reverse complement strand
GATCGGGGCAAGTCCCTCGGACGGCTCGTCCATGATCAACAGGCTCGGGTTGAGGAGCAGCGCGCGGGCGATCGCGAGCATCTGCTGCTCGCCGCCGGAGAGCGACCAGCCATACTGCGTCTGCCGCTCATGCAGGCGCGGAAACAGCGCGAAGACATGGTCGAGGTCGCCGCGTATCGGCGCGCGGCCACGCCGCCAGGTCGCCGTCGCCACTTCGAGATTCTCCAGCACCGTGAGGCCCGGAAAGATGCGCCGCCGCTCCGGCGCATGCGCGAGGCCGGCGCGCGCGCGCATCTCCGGCACGATGCGCTCTAGTGGTTGGCCATCGAGGCTGATGCTGCCATCGCGCGGACGCACGAGGCCCGAGATGGTGCGCAGCAGCGTGGTCTTGCCCGCGCCATTCGCGCCGAGCAGCGCGACGCATTCCTCGCGTCCGACCTCCAGCGTCACATCGTCCAGCGCCTTCAGCGTGCCGTAATGGACGGTGAGCTTCTCACACCGCAGCATGGGTTGCCTTCCGGCCCAGATAGGCCTCGATCACGCGCTCGTCGCCGCGGATGTCGCCGGGCGTGCCTTCCGCGATGCGCTCGCCGAAGTTCAGCACGCAGATGCGGTCGGCGAGCCGCATGACGAGACCCATGTTGTGCTCGATGAGCAGGATGCTGAGGCCGCGCGCGCGCAGGGCGTTGACATAGGCGATCAGCGCCTCGACCTCGCCGCTGTTCAGCCCGGCCGCGGGTTCGTCCAGCATCAGCACCCTGGGCTCGAGGATCAGCGCGCGGGCGAGTTCGAGCCAACGCTGCTTGCCATAGGGCAGTTCCCGCACGTCGCGATGCGCGTCGCGGTCAAGCCCGACCTCGGCGAGCAACCGCATGGCGATCTCGCGCGTCGCCGCCTCCTCCCGCCGTGCCGCCTGGGTGCGCAGCACGGTGCCGAGCAGGCCGGTGCGGTAGCGGGCATGGGCGCCGACGAGCACGTTCTCCAGCACGCTCAGCCGATGGAACAGCCGCCCGTTCTGGAAGGTGCGGACCAGCCCCTTGCGTGCGATGTGCGAGGAGCTGCGGCCGGCCAGCTCCTCGCCCTCCAGCAGCACCGCGCCGGCGGAGGGGCGGATGACGCCGGCGATCAGGTTCACCGCCGTGCTCTTGCCCGCGCCGTTCGGCCCGATCAGCGCCAGGATGGTGCCGCGCGAGATGGCGAGGTCGAGGCCGCTCACCGCCTTCAGGCCGCCGAAACTCTTCGACAGGCCCTGCACCGAAAGGATCGCGCCCTCAGCCATCGGTCGGGCGCGCCCATCTGCGCGTCAGGTTGCGAAGCTGCTGCGCGATGCCGCCGGGCAGCAGCACGAGCACCACCACGATCGCGGCGCCGAAGAAGGCCAGGTAGGCGTCGCCGAGGAAGCGCATCCACTCCGGCGCGAAGGTCAGAAGGATGGCGCCGGCGATCGCCCCGGGGACGGAAAGGTCGCCGCCCACGATCAGCATGACCAGCAGGGTGATGGAGCGCAGCAGGTCGAAATCCTGTGGCGAGATGTATCGGGAATAATGCGCGTAGAGACAGCCGCTGACCGCCGCGAAGACGCCCGAGAGCACGAAGGCCAGCACCTTCATCCGCACCACGTCCACGCCCGCCACGCCGGCCGCGAGTTCGTCGTCGCGGATCGCGATCATCGCCCGGCCGAAGCGCGAGCCGCGCAGCGACATCGCCGCCAGTGCGGCAACGACCAGGAAGGCGAGCGAGAGGTAGTAGTATTCTGCGTCCGTCTCCAGCACATGCCCGAGCAGCGTGATGGGCGGGATGCCGCTGATGCCGTCATAGCCGCCGGTGAGCCCGACCCAGTTCTTCGCGACGATCTCGAGCGTGACGTTCAGCCCCACTGTGGCCAGGGCCAGGTAATGGCCGCGCAGGCGCAGCATCGGCACCGCCACGACGAAGGAGACCAGCGCGGTGAGCGCCACCGCGATGGGCAGGGCGGTCCAGAAGCCAAAGCCGTGGCTCACGCCGAGCCGCGCGGTGGTATAGGCGCCCACGCCGATCAGCGCGGCGTGGCCGAGCTGCACCAGGCCCGCCCAGCCGAAGGCGATGCCAAGCCCGATCACCGCGATGGCGGAGATCAGCGCCAGCACCATCAGCCGCAGGTCGTAGGGCGGCAGCACGAGCGGCGGCGCCAGCGCGACGGCAAGCACCAGGGCCGCGAGCAGGAGGATCGTGGGCCTTCGCATCGCCTCAGGCCCGCTCCGCGATGCGCTCGCCGAAGATGCCCTGCGGACGGACCAGCAGGAAAAGGAACATCATGGCAAACACCAGCGCGTCCTTGTAGGCGGAGGAGATGTAGGAGGCGCCGAAGATCTCCGCCGCCCCCACCAGTAGCCCGCCCAGGATGGCGCCCGGAATGCTGCCCAGCCCACCGATGATCGCCGCGGCGAAGGCCTTGAGCCCGATGCTGTCGCCCATCCCGACATCGGTGAACCACATCGGCCCGATCAGCAGCCCGCTGATGCCGGCCAGCGCGCAGACGATGATCCAGTTCAGCGCGTAGAGAAAGCCGACGCGGATGCCCATCAGCCGTGCCGTCTCGGGGTCCTGCGCCAGGGCGCGGAACTGCGCGCCCAGCGAGGACCGGTAGAGCAGCAGGTACACCGCGCCGATCAGCACCACCGTCACCGCGATGACGTAGAGCGCATGCGCGGGAAGGGCGACGCCGAGGAACTGAACATTGCCGGTCCCGACCGGCGAGCGCATGCTGAAGGGCAGCGGCCCCCAGGCAAGCTGCGCGATGTTCTGGATGAAGATGCCGATGCCGACGGTGCCGATCACGATGGTGATTGGCGGCTGGTTCTTCAGCGGCAGGTGCGCGCCGGCGAAGAAGGCGATGCCCAGCACCGCCATGCCGCCGAGCACGATCAGGTAGCTCAGCGGCATGTTGGCGCCGGTGAAGGCGACGGCGCTGGTGCCGAGCAGCGCGCCCACCATCACCAGCTGCCCGGTGGCGAAGTTCACCACCCCCGTCGCCTCATGCGCCAGCTCGAAGGAAAGGGCGACGACGGCATAGATGCACCCCACCGCCAGGGCATTCACCGCGAGCTGGAGAATCTGCGCGCTCACGCCCTTACGCCGGCGGAAAGGTGGCGAGCGGGCGGAACTGCTTGGTGCCGGGCTGGAAGACCACCAGCACGACGCTGTGCGCCATGTTGTTCTTCTCGTCCGTCCGGTAGGTGCGCGCGATGCCGCGGAAATCGCGCAGCGCCGCGAGATAGTCGCGAATCTTCTGCGCGTCCGGCCCGACATCCTTCAGGGCCTGCGCCACGATCAGCGCGCCATCGTAATAGGCGGCGCCGAAGGGATCGGGCGCGAAGCCCCAGCGATCGGTGTAGCGCTTCACGAAATCCTCGCTCTGCGGGCTGATCACCGAGCCGAGCACGGTGTCGCCCGCCGCGTGCACGCCGGCGAGGTCCGCGGGCTCCACGAGGTCGAGCGTGGAAGGCGCAATCAGCGCCGAGCCGCCGATCAGCGGCAGGTCGATGCCCAGGCTGCGCCGCTGGCGAAGGATCAACGCACCGTCGCGATTGTAGGCGAAGAGGATGATCGCGTCGGCACCCTTGCTGCGCAGGCTGAGCAGCTGGGCGGAGAAGTCGTTGTCGCGCGGCGAGAAGGCCTCCTTCGCCACGACATCGACGCCACGCTCCTTCAGCAGCGCCTCGATCGCGTTGGAGGCGCCGGTGCCGTAGTCGTCCTGCGTGTAGAGGATGCCGGGCTTGCTGCGTTTCAGCACGTCCGTTACCGCGAAGCCGATCGCCGCCGCGCCGAGGTTGTCGGCCGGGCGGATGCGGAACATCCAGTTGTTGCCGCGCTCGGCGACGGCGATCGCGCCACCGGCATAGAGGCAGGGGATGCGCGCGCGCCCGACCTCGGGCTCGGAGGCCAGGTTCTGGGTCGACAGGCTGGAGAGAAAGATGAGCGGCGGCGCGGTCTGGCGGACCAGCTTGACGAAGGCGTTCACCGCCGTGGTGTTGTTGCCGCCGGTGTCCTCGATGACGAAGCGTAGCCGCGGCCCACCCGCCACCGCGTTGATGTCGTCCTGCGCCATGCGCAACGAGTTGTAGTACTGGATGCCCGAGGGCGCGAAGGGCCCCGTGATCGGCACCGTCGCGCCGATCTGCACGGTAGTTTGCGCCTGCGCAAGGCGCGGGGCGGCGAGCAACGCCGTGCCGCCCGCGAGCAAAGCCCGCTTGCTGATGTTCATCATGGCAAAGCCTCTGTTGTTGTTGTTGGGTTCACGAGTTGCGTGGGATCGCGCCGCAGGTGTCTGAAGACGGCCAGGGCATTGTCGCGCATCAGCGCGCGGCGGCTTTCGGGCCGCAGGTTCAGCGCCGCCACCTCGCGCACCGCGCGTTCGGGGTCGATCACCGGCCAGTCGGTGCCGAACAGCACCTTCGCCCGGCCATAGCTGTTGAGGTAATGCACCAGGGCTTTCGGCCAGTAGCGCGGCGCATAGGCATCGACGCCGATGAAGACGTTCTCGTGCTTCCAGGCCATGGCCATCATCTCCTCGGTCCAGGGCACGCCGATGTGGATGCCGAGAAGGCGCAGTTCGGGAAAATCGATTGCCACCTTGTCCAGGGTGATCGGGCGGCCCACGCTGGGCAGGCGCCGCTCGCGCGAGTAGATCAGGTTCTGGCCGACCTGCATCATGATCGGCACGTCGAGCTCGCAGCATTTCGCGTAGTAGGGATAGTACTTCGCGTCGTCGGGCGGCAGGCCGAACCAATGCGGATAGAGGTGCCCACCCACGAAGCCAAGCCGCCGCACCGCATCCTCGAACTCGCGCAAGCCCCGCATGCCGCGGGTGGGGTCGATCCCGGCCAGGCCGGAGAAGCGGTCCGGGTACTGCGCGCAAACCGCGGCGACGCGCTCATAAGTGATCTCGTAGGAGCCGCGGATGTTGAGGTCGCCGGCGCGTGTGGCGATCAGCAGCGAACGCTCGATGCCCGCGCGATCCATCTTCGCGATGTAGTCAGGGATCGCGACGCCGAGGCGCACCTCGTCGGACATGCGGACCTGGCTTTCGAACGAGGCGTCGAAGCCGGTCTGTGCGCCCAGCACCTCCTCAGGCGTGTGGAGGTTCACGACGATGTCGATGCTGCCCACTGCGCGTCCTTAATCCCTGCCGGAGGCGGCAGCATCGCGAGCCGAGGCGGTTCCGATCAACATACCAGACATAGGCCGAGGCCTAGTCCTGCTGAGTCGAAACGGCGCGACGAAGGGGGGTAGCCTTCGCCGCATGCGTCACCGCCAGACCGCCAGCCTCATGCCCGCACCGTGATCGACGAACGCCGACAGGTGGCCGTGCAGGATGGCCGCGCATTGCATCTGCGGCGGTTCGGCCGCGGCCCCGCGCTGATCATGCTGCATGAATCGCCGCGCTCCTCCATGGTCCTTCTGCCGCTGGCGCGCCTGCTGGCGCAGGATTTCACGGTGTTCGCGGTGGACACGCCGGGCTACGGCGCCTCCGACCCGCTCACGCAGGCGGCGCCGGAGATGGGTGACTTCGCGGAGGCGATCCTGCGCGGGTTTCGCGCCATCGGCGTGCCGCGCGCCTTCGTCTATGGCACGCATACCGGGGCCACCATCGCCGCAGCCATGGCGCAGCGCGTGCCGGACTTCGTCGCCGGCATGGTGATGGATGGCTACCCCGCCTTCACCGCGCAGGAGAAGGAATCGCATCTGAATTTCTACCTGCCGGATTTCGCACCGCAGTGGGACGGCTCGCACGTCATGCGGCTCTGGTGGCGCGTGCGCGACCAGTATGCGTTCTTCCCCTGGTACCTGCCGGGCCATGCCGCGCGGCTGACGCGCGACCCGCCCGACCCGGCGCGGCACAATGCGGTGGTGCAGGACATCCTGGCGGCGGGCCCTGCCTATGCCACCGCCTATGCGGCTTCCTTCCGGTTCGAGGCGGTGGCGGCGCTCGCCGGGCTGCGCATGCCCGCCTGCGTCATGGCGCATTCGGACGACCTGCTCTTCGACCACCTGGATCGCCTCGGCGCGACGCCCGGCGTGACCATCCGCCGCGCAGCACCCGCCCTGGCGGCACGAGCCGCCGCCGTGCGCGAGGCCTTCGCGGCCATGGACGTCACCCTGCCGGAGGCGCCGGCGCCGCAGGATCGCGTCGCCACCACGCTGGACGGCGCGCTGGGCTTCGCGGGCAACATGCTGCTGCGCGGCTATGGCGGCGAGGCCGATACCGACATCCCCCTGCTGCTGTTGCACGACAGCCCCGGCGGCGCCTGGGAGTGGGAGGCCGTGGCACGCCGCGCCGCTTCACGCCGGCGCGTGCTGGTGCCGGAACTGCCGGGCCATGGGCTGAGCCCCGCCCTGCCGACGGAGGATGAGCCGGCACTGGCGCAGGTGGCGGCGCTGGTCGGGCTGCTGGACGCGCTGGGCATCGCGCGGCTCGACCTCGGCGGCCGCGGCAATGGCGCGGCCCTCGCCTGGCGATTGGCCGAGGCCCTGCCCGGGCGGGTCGGGCGGCTGCTCCTGGTGGATCCGCCACGCCCCTCGAGCCGTGCGGTGAGCGAACTGCACCCGTTTCGCGAGCCCTCCTGGGACGGGATGCACCTGCTCGGCGCCTGGGCGGAGGCGCGCGACCGGCTGCTCTATCGGCCCTGGTGCGACAGACGGGCGGAGACGGCGCGCCGCCTCGGCCCCTGGATCGACGTCGCGCGGCTGCATCGCCGCTTCACCGCGCAGGTGCTCTCCGGCAACGACCACCTCGCCCTGGCGCAGGCGCTGGCCGGCGCGCGGCTGCCGATGGATTTCGCCGCCACGCGCGCGGCGGTGCTGCTGCCGGCCGAGGATCCCGACGTGGCGGCGCTGGTTCCGCTCCTGCGGAGCAGCGGCCTCAGCGTCGATTCGGCATCGGGCGCCGCCTGCGACGATCAGGCTGTCGCGTGGCTGGCGTTGTGAGCGAGGCGCGGGGCTGCCGCGCGCGGCTTCGCCGGTCCGGCACCGGATTGCGGGAGGGGCTCCGCGGCCGCTTCCTGCACGAGCCAGTCGCGAAAGCGCCGGACCTTGGGGCCCTTCAAGGTTCCTTCCGGATAGATGATGAAATAGGCGTGCGAAACCGGATAGCTCCAGTCGAGCATCGGGACCAGGCGGCCAGCGGCGATGTCGCCCGCCACGATGGCGCTGCGGCCGAGGCATACGCCCTGGCCGATCATGGCCGCATCCACCGCCATGGGCGAGGAATCGAAACGGTTGCCGCCGGCGACCTGCGCCTCCGGCACGCCGGCCGCATCGAACCACATGCGCCAGGTCGGGAAGGTCGGCACGGTGCGCATGTTGTCGTCATGGATCAGCGGCAGACGGGCCAGGTCGCGCGGCGCGCGCACCGGCCCATGGCGGCGGAGGAAGTCGGGGCTGCAGACCGGCAGCACCTTCTCGGTCAGGATCGGCTCCGCCATGAAGCCGCGGAAATCGCCGGCGCGCATGCGCAGGATCAGGTCCATCTCGTCGAATCGGAAATCGTATATCTGGCTGGAGACGGAGATCTGCAGGTCGATCTCCGGATTGGCCTTCTGGAACCGGTCGATGCGCGGCAGCAACCACTTCGCCGCGAAACACTGCGCGACGCGCACGCGCAGAGGCCCATCGGCCAGCGCGCCGCGCAGGCGCAGCGCCGTGTCCTCGATCTCGCGGAACGCCTTCTCCAACGGCTGGAAGCAGGCGCGGCCGGCCGCCGTCAGCTCGATGGAACGGTTGCGCCGGGTGAACAGCGCGGTGCCGATGTAATCTTCCAGCACCTTCACGTGGTGGCTGATCGCGGCCGGGGTGACGTTGAGCTCCTTGGCCGCAGCGACGAAGCTCTGGTGCCGCGCCGCGGCCTCGAAGGCGCGGAGCGCGTTGAGCGGCACGAAGCTTCGGATCATCGGCCTGCACCTCCGCTGCGTGGTCCTTGCCGCCACTTGGCGGTGCGCGGCTGCCGGAGGACCAAGGTGAGGACGCTACACCGCGCCTGTCATGAAGTTCAAGCAATGTCTGCACGTGCGACCAGGTTCAGCCCGATAAGGAGTGGCCGATGAGGCTCGGAATCGACGTCGGTGGCACCTTCACCGACCTGCTTCTGCACGACGACCGCACGCACCGCACATTCCAGGCGAAGACGCCCTCCACGCCCGAGGACCAGTCGATCGGCGTGGCGGAGGGCGTGCGGCTGATCTGCCGCAAGGCGGGCATCGCGCCTTCCGACATCTCGCTCGTGCTGCACGGCACCACGGTGGCGACCAACGCGGTGCTCGAGGGCAAGGGCGCGCGCGTCGGCCTGCTGGTCACGCAGGGCTTCGAGCACACCTTGCATCTCGCGAAATCCTGGACGCCGGGGCCGCTGTTCGGCTGGATCGTGATGGACAAGCCCGATCCCCTGGCCGCGCTCGACGACACGCGCGGCGTGCCGGAACGCATGGATGCGCGCGGCAATGTCGTGCGCGCACTCGACCTCGACCGCGCCACCGCCCTGATCGACGAGCTCTGCGTCTCGGGCATCGAGGCGCTGACGATCTCGCTGATGCACTCCTACGCCAACACAGCGCATGAGCGCGCGCTGTATGCGATCGTGCAGGCGCGGCACCCGGCCATCCCGGTCTCGCTCTCCTCGGACATCCTGCCCGAATTCCGCGAATACGACCGCGCGATCACCACGGTGATGAACGACTACGTGCGCCCGATCATGCGCCGCTACCTCTCGCGCATCGAGGACCGGCTCAGGTCGGAAGGCGTAACGGCGCGGCTGCACATCGTGCGCTCGGATGGCGGGTTGATGAGCGCGCGCGCGGCTTCCGAACGCCCGGTGCACACCGTGCTCTCGGGCCCGGCCGGCGGCGTGACCAGCACGGTGATGCTGGCGCGACGCATGGGCCATGCGCGGCTGATCGCCTTCGACATGGGCGGCACCAGCACCGACGTCTCGGTGGTGATCGACGGCCAGCCCGCGGTCTCGCGCTCGACGGAAGTCGGCTACTTCCCGGCCAAGGTGCCCACTCTCGACGTGCGCTC
>CANJXD010000209.1 GCA_947478535.1 Acetobacteraceae bacterium | reverse complement strand
CTGGCCCGCATTCCAGGACCGGCCGGGCCGGCCTTCCGCATCCAGGATCAACGGCGCCAGCAGTGGCGCCTCCGGGAAGGCATCGGCCGCCGCCAGCAGAGCGAGCAGCGCACCGGTCTCCAGGCGGGCATCGGGGTTCGCCAGCAGGGCGAACTCGGTCGCTACGCGATCGAGCCCCCGGTTGCTGCCGGCGCCGAAGCCCAGGTTTTCCGGATTCTCCACCACCACCGCCCCGGGGCAGCCGGCGCGGATGGCGGCCACGGTGCCGTCCGGGCTCGCATTGTCCACCGCCACCACGGCCAGCCCGGCCGGGACGGAAGCGAGGAAGCCGCCGATCGCGTCCTCGCTCGCCCAGGTCACGGTCACGGCGGTGATGCGCGAAAGCGGGTCCATGCCGCCCCTGTCCCACGCTACGCCCTGCGCCTGCAAGTTACCCCCCACCCTGGCCATTCTCCCAATGAGACAGGCCCTTGCATACGATTGTCTGTGGGTATCCTGGAACAAAGCAGGAATCTTGCTCTGCCGGACGCTGCCTTACAAAAACGCAGGGCAATCTGCCCAATGAAAGGCTGCATCCCGCCGCCCGATGCGCTAGACCGCCCGGACTGATGACAACTCCTTGGCGGAATTGACTCGAATGGGTGTCGTGATCGGGGAGGTAGCCCGTCGACTAGGCTATCGCCCGGGAATGGCCTGCGCGGTAATTGGTGCCCCGCAGGGAATGACCTTTGGCCTGCCGAACGGCGCAACTGCCGCGGCGGACCTCATCCTCGCTTTCGCTGCCGACAAGGCAGCGCTTCGGGCGGTGGCCCCGCGTGCGCTGAACCTGTACGGGATCGGTGCACGTCTGTGGTTCGCCTATCCGAAGAAATCCGGGCCAGTGCGCTCGGACCTTGATCGGGACCATGGCTGGGACCCGCTGACGACGGAAGGCCTCCTGCCGGTGACGCAGGTGGCGTTGGACGATACTTGGTCCGCGCTGCGCTTCCGCTTCCGGGAAGAAATTCCGAAGATCATGCGGGCCGGGGCCTGACTCCTCCGGCGGGGCGGGGCCCAGCGGGTCCTCCCTTTCGAGCAGGCGACCAAAAGGCAAATGGTGTGGCCTTTGCGGGCGCTTCCGCCTAGCTTTGGCAGTGGCGCGTGCTGTCACGCGCCCACCGGATACGCCGCATGAACCATGGCCGGAGGCCCCAGGGCCTCGCCCCTGACCTGAACCGCAGCGCCGTCGCGCGTTACCTCCAATTGGCGACGCTGTTCCGCCATCGGGTGGAACAGGGGGTCTGGTCCGCCGGCAGCCAGATTCCCACGGTCGATGAACTCGCCGCCGAATGTGGCGTGGCCCGCGCCACCATCCGCCAGGCACTGGACCAGCTCGCCCAGGAAGGCCTGATCGAGCGTTTCCGCGCCAAGGGCACTTTCGTCCGCGCCACGCCCCCGGAGCGCATCTGGTGCGAGGTCGAGACCGATTGGAACGGCCTGCTGCGGTCCCGCGAGGGGGCGGAGATCGAGATCCTGTCCGACGATCCCGCGCAGGATGGCACCGTGGCCCCGGTCGGGGGGGCTGCCAGCATCGGCGCGCCGGCGCCCCGCTATCGCCACCTCCGCCGCCGTCACTGGCGCCAGGGCCAGCCCTTCCTGCTCACCGATGTCTGGCTCGATGACCGGCTTTCGGCCCTGATCACGGATGAGGACCTGGTCACCAAGACCTCGCTCCGCCTCGTCGCCGGCCTGCCCGGCGTGAAGATCGCGGAGGCGCGGCAGACCCTGACCATCGGCTCGGCGGATGTGGAAACCGCCGCCAGCCTCCAGGTCCCGCTCAATGCCCCGGTCGCCCATGTGCACCGCGTGGCGGTGGACCCGGGCGGTATCGTGCTGCTCGTCGCCAACGGGATCTATCGTGGCGACATGGTGCGGATCGACGTGAAGCTGAAGTGAGCAGGCGCCTCGCGGCTACCCGAACAGCGCCGCCACCGCCGCCGCATCCGGGGCCGGCACCCAGCGCGGCGCATTGTCCTTGTCCACCAGCACGGCGCGCACGCCTTCCGCGAAATCGGGGTGCCGCGTCACGGTCCGTGTCAGCGCCAGTTCCATCGCCAGGCACCCCGCCAGGTCCAGCCCCACGCCCCGGCGCAGCAATTCGAGGCTGACGGCGAGGCTGGTGGGGGAAACGCGCGCCAGCACGGCCTGCTGCGCCCGCGCCCAATCGGTATCCTCCGCCGTCAGCGCGGCCTGGATCGCGCCCAGCGAGGCATGGCTGAAGCAGCGGTAGATGGCCGGGCGCTGCGCGGCGATGGCGCCGGGCGCCACAGGTTCCGCGAAGGAGTCCACTGCCGCCGCATCGCCCGCCAGCAAAGCGTCCCGCAGCGCCGGCAGCCTCTCACGCCGCACGAAATGGGTGGCGAGGCCGGCTTCCACCGCCTCCGGCCCGCGCAGCCTCGCCCCGGTCAGCGCCAGCCAATTGCCGAGCCCGCCCGGCAGGCGCGGCAGGGCGAAACTGGTGCCGACATCCGGGAACAGCGCGATCGCCGTCTCCGGCATCGCCAGCAGGGCGTGTTCCGTCACCACGCGGTGGCTGCCATGGATGGAAACGCCGATCCCGCCGCCCATGCAGACGCCGTCGATCAGGCTGACCCAGGGTTTTCCGAAGCTCGCGATGCCGGCGTTCACGCCGTATTCGCCGGCGAAGAACGCCTCCACCCCCGCCGCATCCCCCGCCAGGGCCAGTTCGCGGATGCGGCGCACATCGCCGCCGGCGCAGAAGGCCTTGCCCCCCGCGCCTTCCAGCACCACCAGCCGCAGGGAAGGGTCGGCCGCGAGGCCCGGGATCGCGGCCGCGAAGGCCTCGATCATCGGCAGGTCCAGTGCATTCAGCGCCCGCGGCCGGTTCATCAGCAGCGTGGCGGCCGCGCCGTGCCGCTGGAGGATGACGGTGGGCTCGGCTGTGTCGGCCATAGGGCGCTTCCCGGGGTCTTGCGGCCCCGAAAACTACCCCCGGGGCCCTACTCCCCGAGGCGATACGACCTCACCGGCGAGAGAGCAACCCGACCACCACCGCCGTCAGCGCCGCGCCGACCAGGCCCTTCTTCGCGGTCTGGCTGCGCAGCAGCGGCGCCAGCACCATCGCTCGCGCCGCGGTGTCGCTGACCTGGGCCATGGCTTCCCGCCGCAGCGCCAGGGCTTCTTCCGCCACCCGGTCGCGCGGTGGCTTCCGGGCGGCATAGGCAAGAGCCGTTGCCAGCACGAGGTCGCCGAAGGCCAGAATCAGCGCCGCCCAGACCGGCCCCTGGCCCTGAGCCAGGGCGGCGTAGCCGGCGACATGCAACATCACCAGCAGCAGCAGCCCAAAGACCGCCGCTGCCATGCCGAGCCCGGCCTGAATGCGAAAGCCCCGCCCGGTGCGGCGGAGATAGAGCGCCTCCGCGTCCCAGGCGGCATGCAGAAGCCGGACCAGCCTCATGGTATGTTCCGCCGCCTATCGTTTGCCGGCCCGCCTACCGCTGCCGCTCGCCGCAGGCCGCCGATGCGCCGCCCATCAGCCGGCCGAGCAGGTAACCGCCAATAGCCGCCACCGCGACCGTGATCAGCGGGCGTTCCTTCACGGAATCGGCCAGCGCATCCGCGTTGCTGGTGATCGAGGCCCGCGCGCGGCGCCCGTAATCCTCCACCGTGTCGGCGGCAGAGCCAAGGACGGGGGTCACCCGGTCCGCCATCAGCGCCTCCACCTGGGCGCGCAGGCGGGCGAGTTCGCCCATCGCGTCATCGGCCAGCTTGTTGCCGCTGTTCATCGCGCTGTCGCGCAGGTTCCGCAGGTCGTCGCCAGTCTGGGTCATGGGTCGTTCCTTCATGCCATGGGTCATCGTTGCAACGCCGATGGCGCCGCTGGGTTCCGATCAGGTGGGCATCGAAACAGCGGCCAGCGTTGACAGGGCGGCTGGTGGGGGAAAGCCTGCGCGATATGGATGCCCCGCTGCTGCGCTTCGAGCGCGTCTCCAAGGCCTTCCGCGGCACGGCCATGCCGGCGGCCGTCTCTACGCTCGACCTCGACGTCGCGCGCGGGGAGCTGGTGACGCTGCTCGGCCCCTCCGGCTCAGGCAAGACCACCACGCTGATGATGCTGGCCGGGTTCGAGCAGCCGAGCGAGGGCCGCATCCTGCTGCAAGACCAGGATATCGCGCCGCTGCCGCCGCATCGCCGCGGCATCGGCGTGGTGTTCCAGTCCTACGCCCTGTTTCCGCATATGAGCGTGGCGGAAAACGTCGCCTTCCCCCTGGAAGCCCGCGCCGTGCCGAAGCCCGAACGCGCAGCCCGCGTCGCCCGTGCGCTGGAGACGGTGCGCCTGGCCGGCTTCGGGGATCGCCGCCCGGGTCAGCTTTCCGGCGGCCAGCAGCAGCGCGTGGCCCTTGCCCGCGCCCTGGTCTTCGAACCCCCCATCGTGCTGCTCGACGAGCCCCTCGGCGCGCTCGACAAATCCTTGCGGGAGGAGATGCAGTACGAAATCCGCGCCCTGCACCGCCGCCTTGGCCTGACCATGCTCTACGTCACCCATGACCAGGCGGAGGCGCTGACGCTGTCGGACCGCGTCGCCGTCTTCGAAGCCGGGCACCTCCGCCAATGCGCGCCGCCGCAGGTGATCTACGACCAACCCGCCAGCGCCTTCGTCGCCGGCTTCGTGGGGGAGAACAATTTCCTCGCCGGCACGGTGCTGGCGACGGAAGGCGGCACGGCGCGCCTGCGCCTCGATGCGGGCGGGGAGGTCGTGGCGCCATGCGGGCAGGCGCTGTCCGCCGGTGGGCGCGGCGTGCTGGCCGTGCGGCCGGAACGTCTGGCGCTGGCGCCGCAAGGTCCGCTCCATGCGACGCTGGCGGAGGCGATCTTCCAGGGCGACCACATCCGTCTGCGTCTCACACTGCCGGGTGGGCAGGCCTTGATCGCTCGGCATCCGATCGATGGCGCGCCCCTGCCCCCGCCCGGCAGCCTTGTCGCACTCGGCTGGCCGGAAACTGCCGCACGCGCCTTCCAGGAACCCGCCCCGCGGGTCTAGCCTTCCCGTAACAGGGACATCAGGAGGCTTCCGATGGCGGTCCGACGGGGTTTCATGGCGGCGGCGCTCGGTGCGATGGCGGTCTTCATCGCGAATGACGCCTGCGCCCAAGGCCGGGACCTGACCGTGGTGTCCTGGGGCGGCGCCTATCAGGAAGCGCAGCGGGAGGTGTTTTTTCGCCCCTGGATGCAGGCCCGGACCCAGCGGATGTTGGAGGAAACCTGGGATGGCGGCGTCGGCGTGCTGCGCGCGAAGATGCAGTCCGGCGCCAACAACTGGGATGTCGTGCAGGTCGAAAGCGAGGAGTTGCTCCTCGGCTGCGAGGAAGGGCTGTTCGAGCGCATCGACTGGGCCGCGATCGGTGGACGCGACGCCTATATCCCCCAGGCCGTGCAGGATTGCGGCGTCGGCGCCATCTACTACTCCTTCGTCCTCGCCTGGGACCGGGCGCGGCTGTCCAGCCCGCCGCAGGGCTGGGCGGATTTCTTCGACACCCAGCGCATTCCCGGCCGTCGCGCGCTGCGTCGTGGCCCGAAGACGACTCTGGAAATCGCGCTGCTCGCCGATGGCGTGCCGGCCGACCAGGTCTATCGCCTGCTGGCGACCGAGGCGGGGGTGGACCGCGCCTTCCGCAAGCTTGATACCATCCGCCGCGACCTTGCCTGGTGGGAACGCGGCTCCCAGCCGGCGCAGTGGCTGGCCACCGGCGAGGTGGTGATGACCAACGCCTACAACGGCCGCATCGCCGCGGCGAATGTCTCCGATGGCCGGGATTTCGGCATCGGCTGGGCGCAGAACCTCTATACGCTGGACAGCTGGGTGATCATGCGCGGCAGCCCGAACCGCGCCCGCGCGCTGGATTTCCTGCGCTTCGTCGGCCAGCCGGAGGTGCAGGCGCAACTGCCGCCGCATATCCCCTATGGCGTCACCGCCCGGGCGGCGAATGAACGGATGCCAGCGGCGCTGCTCGCCACCCTGCCGACGGCGCCGCAGAATGCCGGTGCGGCCCTGCAGATCGATGATCGGTTCTGGCTCGACAACCTCGACCGGCTGAACCAGCGCTTCACCGCCTGGGTCAGCCGCTGAAGCCCGGCTAGCTGAAGCCCGGCCAGAGGCCATGATCGCCGGGAGGCGCAGCGCGGTCCTTTTGGTCGGGCCGCTGTTCCTGGCGCTGCTGGCAGGCTTCGTCGCGCCGATCGGCGCCTTTCTCTGGCGTGCCGTTGCCGATGAGGAGGTCGCGGTCGTGCTGCCGCGCAGCTTGCGCGTCCTGGCGCGCTGGGATGGCGGCGCGGTGCCCGAGGCCGCCTTCACCGCGCTGGCGGAGGATCTGCGGGAGGCCCGGGCGCGGGACCTGGAGACGGGTGCCGGCAGCGTCGCCCGCGCGGCGGCGCGGCTGAACGATGCGGTGCCCGGCCTGCGCAGCCTGCTGCCGGCCACGGCGCGCCGCGTGGCGACACCGGGCGTGCCGACACCGGGCGTGGCGATACCAGGCGTGGCGACACCGGGCGATGACCGCGCCCGCATCCTCGCCGCCAGCGAAAGCTGGGGGCATCCCGTCCCCTGGGCGGCGATCCGCGCGGCCGCGGGGCCGGTGACGGACCTGCACCTGCTCGCCGGCTTCGATCTGCGGCGGGATGCCACGGGCGACATCGTGCAGCAGCCGGAGAACCAGCGCATCTTCCGCGCCGTCATCCTGCGGACGCTGTCGATCGCGGGGATGGCGACGGTGTTGTGCCTGGCCCTCGGCTATCCGCTGGCCTGGCTGATCGCCACCGCCCCGCCCCGCGCGGTGCCCTGGCTGCTGGGCGCGGTGCTGCTGCCTTTCTGGACCAGCCTGATCGTCCGCACCGCGGCCTGGATGGTGCTGTTGCAGCGCGAAGGCGTGGTGAATGCGGCGCTGCTCCGCCTCGGCGTGCTGGAGGCCCCGCTGCCGCTGCTGTTCAACCGCTTCGCCGTGCTGGTCGCGATGGTTCACATCCTGCTGCCCTTCATGGTGCTGCCCATCCTGGCATCACTTCGGGAGATCGACCCGCACCTGGCCCGCGCCGCCGCCTCCCTCGGCGCGGGGCCTGCCCGGGTGTTCCGCCGGGTCGTGCTGCCGCTATCCCTGCCGGGGGTGGGGGCGGGCTGCCTGCTGGTCTTCGTGCAGGCGCTGGGCTTCTACGTGACCCCGGCACTGCTGGGCGGGCCGGATGACCAGATGCTGTCCTGGTTCATCGGCTTCTACGCGAACCGCACGGTGAACTGGGGCATGGCGGCGGCGCTGTCGCTGCTGCTGCTCGGCGCCGTCGCGCTGCTGGTCGGGGTGTATGGCAAGCTGGTCGGCTTCGACCGGGTGAGGACGGCGTGAGGCTCGCTCTCTGGGGCTTCGGCGGGCTGGTACTGGCCTTCCTGCTGGCACCGATCCTGGCCATCATTCCGCTATCCTTCTCCGCCGGCGCCTTCCTGCATTATCCGCTGCCGGGACTGTCGCTGCGCTGGTATGCGGATTTCCTCGCCTCGGATTTCTGGCTGTCATCGCTCGGCAATTCGCTGCTGGTGGGCAGTGCCTCGGCGGGGCTGGCGACGCTGTTCGGCACGCCGGCGGCCTTCGGGTTGTGGCGCGGCATTCCAGGCCGGCGGCTGGTGATGGCGGTGCTGCTGGCGCCAATGGCGGTGCCGGTCATCGTCGTCGCCGTGGCGCTGCTGCTGGGCTTCGGGCCGCTCGGGCTGACCGGCACCTTCACCGGGTTGATCATCGCCCACGCCATGCTCGGCGTGCCTTTCGTCGTTGTCACCGTGCTCGCCTCGCTCAGCCAGTTCGACCCGGTGCTGCTGCGCGCCGCCGCCGCCTGCGGGGCGACCCCCTGGCACGCCTTCCGCCGCGTCTGCCTGCCGCGGATCGCGCCCGGTGTCGCGGCTGGCGCGATCTTCGCCTTCGCGACCTCGCTCGATGAGGTGGTGGTCACGCTGTTCCTTGCCGGCCCCGCCCAGCGCACCCTGCCGCGGCAGATGTTCAGCGGGCTGAATGACCAGATCAGCCTGACGGTGATGGCGGCGGCCACTCTGCTGGTGGTGCTTTCCGTCCTGCTTCTGGCCGTGGCGACGCTGTTGCGCCGGCGGTGACGCATTCTTGGCTTGTCAGGCGCCCCGCCGAAGCCATACCTGGACGCAATTGCAACCTTGAAGGGAACGCCGCATGACCGTGTTGAACCATCCGGGTCTTAATCGTCGGGGTTTGCTGGGCCTGACCGCCGCCTTCGGCGCCACCGTCTGGGCCACCCCGCGCAGCGCTTTCGCCCAGGCCGCCGCGCCCGCCACCGGCCCGCATGTGCAGGCGCCGCTGCCCTACGCCTTCGATGCGAACGAAGCCGCGATCGATGCGCGGACGATGGAAATCCATTGGCGCTTCCACCATGGCGGCCAGGTCACCAACCTCAACGCCGCGATCCGCGAGCATACGGCACTGCAGGCGATGCCGCTGGACCAGCTGCTGATGAACCTGTCCCAGGTGCCGGAAGCCGTGCGCGGCGCCGTCCGCAACAATGGCGGTGGCCATGCCAACCACACCATGTTCTGGGGCATCATGGGCGGCCGTGGCGGTGACCCGACGGGGGAACTCGCCGCCGCCATTGCCCAGGATTTCGGCGATGTCGCCACCTTCAAGACGCGTTTCAACGCCGCCGCCAACGGTGTCTTCGGCAGCGGCTGGGCCTTCGTGACCGTGACCCAGGCCGGGCGCCTCGCCATCGTCACCAAGCCGGGCCAGGACAACCCGCTGATGGATGGCAATCGTGTGCTGATCGGCAACGATGTCTGGGAACACGCCTATTACCTGCGCTACCAGAACCGCCGCCCCGAATACACCGGCAATTGGTGGAACGTGGTGGACTGGTCGAAGGTCGCCACGCGCTACGCCGCCGCCAAGGCCGGCACGCTGACGATTTGATGCCCTCAGGGACTGTTTGACGCCCTCAGGCGCCGGGCCGCATTCGCGGCCTCGCCCGCCTTTGGCGGGCGCCTGTCTTTCCAGG
>CANJXD010000208.1 GCA_947478535.1 Acetobacteraceae bacterium | reverse complement strand
CCGGGGGACCCGGCAAAAAGAACCCGCCGGGGGACCCGGCAAAAAGAACCCGCCGGGGGACCCGGCAAAAAGAACCCGCCGGGGGACCCGGCAAAAAGAAAGGGCCGGCCGCATCGCTGCGACCGGCCCGAAGGGGCCGACCCCGGGCAGAACCCCGAGGGGTGCCACCAGATCGGCCTCGTCGGCGAAGGCCTGCCGGGAAAATGGCCGCCACCGAAAGCGGGCGCCCGGTTTCGGGCGCCGTAAAAAGCGACCGGTGGCTCAGCCCTGGCCGGCCGGCGTGGTGCGAGCGCGGCGGGCCTGCTGGCGATGCGTGCTGCGGTTGCGGCGCTGCGCGCTGGCGTCCCGGCGCTGGCGGCGCTGCGGGCGGGCCTGGGCGCCATCGCGCGCCGTGGCGACTTCCTCGTAGCCGGCGGGCGTGGTGGGGCTGGCAGCGCTGGCCGGGGCCGTGAGGAGCAGCGGCGCGCCGATGGTGGCGGCGGCAAGCAGAAGGCGAATGGTCATGCGCATGGGTGCGTTCCTGATCCGGGACGGTTGTAGAGCGATCTCTGGCGCCCGGGGGGAAACGCCGTCGAGAAGCAGAGTCTGCGCGATTCGCCCTCACAGCGTGATGGGGCGAGCCTGAAAAAACGGTAACTTTCCCAGCAATGCCGGGAGTGTGTCCTGAAAGGACCACCTCGGGCGGCGGCTATGGCCGACCCATCAGATCAGGCACAGGGCTTCCAACTCTCGCCGCAGGGCGGGGGGAAGCTGGTCCAGCCCTGTGGCGGGGACGGTGCCCTTCGGCGCATCCAGCGGCGCGGCGGCGGGGTCCAGGTAGCGCCAGCCCTGGAAGGGCTTCTGCGGCCGCGGTTCCACCAGTACCAACTCCGGATCCAGCACCAACCCGACGCAGGAAGACCCGTCGTCCCAGGCTTCCTCGCGGATATCGATCAGCCTCTGCCGCACCCGCACGAAGCCGGCCAGCACCCAGTAGAGCGACCCGCCATCCAGCAATTCGGCCGCCCGCTTCGGCGCCATCCGCGTCTGATGGCGCAGCGGCGGATCCAGTACGGCGCGGCGGGCCTGGCCGGCGGCGAGTTCCGCGACTTCCTTCGGCCCGACACAGAGCTTGATCAGGTGCAGCATGGCGACAGGGATGTGGCCGAAGCCGGGTTCCGCGCAAGCCCCACCATCACATGCCGGTTCTTGCAATCCGCCGGTAATGCGGGACTATGGAGCAACGATGGGAGGAAACCACATGCGTCGCCGCCATATCCTTGCCGCCTCGGTCCTGGGCGCGTCATCTTCGTTACTCAGTCCCGCCATTGCGCAGCCGCGCAACGCCGCTTGGCCGCGCGCGCTGAACATGGGCACTGCTGCCCCTGGCGGCACTTATGCCCTGTATGGCCCGGCCTGGGGGCAGATGGCGCAGGAGGCGACGGGGGTTGCCATCTCCTACCGCACCACCCAGGGGCCGAACCAGAACATCATCCTGGTGAACCGGCGTGAGGTGGAACTGGGCATGGCGACCATGGGTGTCGCGCTCCAGGCCTGGAACGGCCAGGGCGACTGGACCCAGGGCAACCGCTTCCGGGACATCCGGGCGCTGTTCCCCATGTACGACACGCCCTTCCACGGCATCGCCCTGAAGCGCAGCGGCATCACCAACCACAGCCAGCTCGGTGGGCGGAGCGTCGGCGTCGGGCCGCGGGGGGGAACGCCGGGGACCTACTACCCGCAATTGCTGAACACTTTGGGCGTGCGGCCTTCCGCCGTCCGCTACGGGTCCGCCTCCGACCTGGTCGGGCAGATCCAGGACGGCCTGCTGGATTGCTTCCTGTTCGCCTCCGGCGTGCCGGTGCCGGCCTTCAGCGAGATCGAGGTCCAGGCGGAGGTGAACTACCTCGACTTCACGGAGGAGGAAGTGCGCCGCCTGACGACGCAGTATCCCGAATTGTCGCCGGGCACGGTGCCGATGGGCACCTATCGCAGCCAGACCCGGCCGCTGAGCATCGTCGGCATGTACAACTTCGCCATCTGCCATCGCAGCCTGGCGGAAGACCTGGTGTATGAGATCACGAAGTCCGTGCTCGGCCAGAACCCCCGGCTGCGCCAGGCGATCGCTGCGGCGTCGGAAACGGTGGCGGCGAACTGGACCAAGAACACCTTCCTGCCCTTCCACCCCGGCGCCGCCCGCTACCTGCGCGAAGCGGGGCAGCCGGTGCCGGACAGCCTGGTCCAGGCCTGACCGCCATCGGGGCCCGCCAGTGGCATGGCGGGCCCCTTCTGCAACTTTTCCGTGCAGCCACCCCCCGCGGAAGGGCTGCGTGAGCGCCGTACCCAACATGGGGTTGATGATTCACTCGCCCTCAACATGTCCTGGGTGATCCTTCCCGGCAGGTTCTTCGCCGGGAAGTAGTTCACCATGGTTCGTCGCCCCGCCTTCACTGTCGGTCGCAAGCTTGCGGCATCCGCCCTGCTGGCGATCTCCCTGTTATCGGGACTCACCGCTCTGGTGTGGGGGGAGACGAGCGATATCGGCGCGGCGCAGCGCATTGCCGCGGGGGTCGAGGAAGCGCGCCAGGAATTGTCGGCCGCGGATACCCGGCTGCGGGAAGTGGCGGTCTTCGAGCGCGACCTGCTGCTCGACCATACGGAGGCGGGCCAGGCCCCGGCCTGGCAGCGCATCGCGGCAGAGCTGGAAGGCGCGGCGCAGGCGGTGCGGGCCGCCGCCGGCATCGCCGACCCGTCGGTGGCCGCCGCCGCCGCCCGCATCGGCCCGGCCGCCGATGCTTATCGCGCCGCGCTGCAACAGGTGGCCGAAACCCGCCTGCGCATGATCCGCGCCCGGGAACAGCAGTTGTTTCCGCGCAGCGCCGACTACGACACCCGCTTCGAGGCGGCGATGTCCGGCATCGACTACGACGTTGCCCCGGAAGCGCGTGAGGATGCCCGGCAGAAGCTGATGACGGTGCATGCCGCCGTGAACGAGATCCGCCTCGGCACCCAGCGGCTGCTGGCGACCGGGGAGGAAGCCCTGGCGCGGCGGGTTCGCCGCGGTATCGCCCAGGCCCGCGTGCACGGGCGCGGCCTGTCCACCATCGAGGCCCCGCCCGGCGTCACCCGGGACCTCATGGCGCTGGCCGAACGGGCCGTTGCCGTGGGCGAGGCGGCGGAGGCGGTGCTTTCCGCCGGCGAGGAGGTGGCGCGCCTCCGCCGCGAGGTCGTCGTGCCCGCCCGGCAGGCGCTGGCGGAGGCGCTGGACGCGCTCGAGGGCGTGACGCGCAGCGTCGCCACAGCGCAGCGCGAAACGGTGGCGGCGCTGTCGGCCAATGTGCGGATCGTGACCGCTTCGGCCGGCGCGGCGGTGGCGCTGGTGCTGCTGCTGTCGGGCTTGGTCCTGACACGCGCCATCGCCACGCCGCTCCGCCGCCTGTCCGCCGTGATGGCACGGATCGCCGAGGGTGAGGCGGCGATCTCCGTGCCGCATCGCGACCGGGGCGACGAGATCGGCGCGATTGCCCAGGCGCTGGAGACCCTGCGGGTGACCACCGGGCGCGCCTTCGCCCAGCAGCAGATGATCGAGCAATTGCCCACCGCGGTGATGAGCGCGGACCCCCGCGACGATTTCCGCATCGGCTACATGAACGCTGAAACCCGCGCGCTGTTCGATCGGCTTCAGGCGCATCTTCCCTGCCCGACGGCCGAGATGGTCGGCCGCAGCATGGACATCTTCCACCGGGACGCGACCCACCAGCGCGCCCTGCTGGCCGACCCCGCGAACCTGCCACACACCGCCCGGATCAGGCTGGGGGACGAATTGCTGGAACTGCGCATCTCCGCCATCCGCGACGCGACCGGCGGCTACAGCGGCGCGATGCTGTGCTGGACCTCCGTCACCGAAAAGGCGCGGCTGGCCGATACCTTTGAATCCGAGGTGGGGTCCGTCGTGCATGCCCTGGTGGAAAGCGCGGACCGGTTGCAGCGCTCTGCCGATACGCTGACCAGCACGGCGCAGACGTCCGGCCATGAAGCTGCGGCGGTGGCGGAAGCCGGCGTTCGCGCCCAGGGCGATGTGCAGGCCGTGGCGGCGGCGGCGGAGGAGATGGCGGCCTCGGTCAGCGAGATCGCCCGCCAGGTGAGCGAGGCCGCGGCCGTCGCCTCCCGCGCCGTGCAGGAAGCGCGGGCGACGGATACGACGGTGCAGGGGCTTTCCGAGGCGGCATCGCGCATTGGTGATGTGGTGAAGCTGATCGGCAACATCGCCGGCCAGACGAACCTGCTGGCGCTGAACGCGACGATCGAGGCAGCCCGGGCCGGGGAGGCCGGGAAGGGCTTCGCGGTGGTGGCCAGCGAAGTGAAGACGCTGGCCGGGCAGACCGCGAAGGCGACGGAGGAGATCGCCATGCAGATCGGCCAGATGCAGCAGGCCACCCAGCAGGCCGTGACCGCCATCCGCGGCATCGGTGCCACGGTGCAGAAGACGAGCGAGATCGCCACCGCCATCGCCGCGGCGGTGGAGGAACAGGGGTCCGCGACGCAGGAGATCGCCCGCAGCGCGGGGCAGGTCGCGGACGCCACCCAGACGGTCGCGACGCGGATCGGCGGGGTGCGGAGCGCAGCGGAAGCCACCGGAACGGCCGCCTTCGCTGTCCGCGACGGCAGCAGTGCCCTGGCTGGCCAGGCGGCGCTGTTGCAGGAGAAGACCGAAGGCTTCCTGCGCGCCGTCCGCGCTTCCTGACCCAGCGCCTCGCGGCTTGCCCGCACGAGGCGCACGAAGGTTTCACCTTCCTGCGCCTGGCCTGACACCCTCCGCCTTGCGGCGCGGGGGGCCAACGCCTAAGCCCCGCCCCTCGCGGGACCCCGGTGGGGGGCCGCCTGGTCAGCGAGGCAGGAGCGGCAGCATGGGCACCAAGGTCGCGGTCGTCGGCGCCACCGGGATGGTGGGCCGCGAGATCCTGAAGACACTCGCGGAACGCGACTTCCCGCTCACCGATGTCATCGCGCTCGGCGCCGGGCGGACCGCGGGGGCGGAAGTCTCCTTCGGGGATGACCGCGTGTTGACTGTGCGGGCGCTGGAAAGCTTCGACTTCACGGGTATCGGCCTCGCCTTCTTCGCCGGCACCGCCGCCGTCAGCGCGGCGCATGCACCGCGCGCCTCGGACCAGGGCTGCCTGGTGATCGACTCCACCAGCCAGTTTCGCATGGAACCCGACGTGCCGCTGCTGGTGCCGGAAGTGAACCCGCAGGCCGTGGCGCGGCTGCGCAAGCGGCGGATCATCGCCAGCCCGTCGCCTTCCACCATCCTGCTGTCGCTGGTGCTGAAGCCGCTGCATGATATCGCGAAGGCCCGCCGCGCCGTTGTCTCCACCTACCAGGCCGTCTCCGGTGCGGGGCGGGAGGCGATGGATGAGCTGTGGAGCCAGACGCGCGGCGTCTTTGTGAACGACACCCCGCCCGCCGAGCAGTTCCCGAAGCAGATCGCCTTCAACTGCATCCCCCACATCGACAACTTCATGGATGATGGCGCGACGCGGGAGGAATGGGCGATGGCGGCCGAATCCCGCAAGGTTCTGGACCCCGATATCGCCGTCACCGCCACCTGCGTCCGCGTGCCGGTCTTCATCGGCGATGCCCTGTCCGTGGCCGTCGAATTCGAGGGCCCGGTCACCGAGCGCCAGGCGCGCGAAGCCCTGCGGGACGCCCCGGGGCTGAGCATCCTCGACCGGCGGGAGGATGGCGGCTACGCGACGGCGGCCGAGATCACGGGGGAGGATTCCGTCTATGTCAGCCGGCTGCGGCGCGACCTGACGGTGCCGCACGGGCTATCCTTCTGGGCGGTCGGCGATAACCTTCGCAAGGGCACCGCGCTGAACGCGGTGCAGATCGCGGAACTGCTGGTGGCGCGCAAGCTGGTGGGGTGAGGAGCGGGCCCTCGAACGCCGGGCGCGCGAATTGCCCCGCGGCCGCCATCGGCGGTCGAGGCCCCGGAGGGGCCGCCCGGCGCTTGAGGGCTTGAAAATCATACCAACAGGCCGCTGAAAGCGGCCCGTTGGTATCAGCCTGAACGAAACATCTCGGCGATTTCCCGCGCCAGGGCCGGGGCGGTGGAGAAGGTGCCGGTGTCGACGGAGATGTAGCGGCCGGTGCGGCGGATGCCGAAACGGTCCCGCCGGTGCAGGGATGCCATGGGATCGGCGATCGACCCGCCATGCTGGGCGACAGTCCAGCCGCCGCGCAATTCGACGCGTTCCGCCGCCCCCGCCAGGTCCCGCACGCCGGGGATATGGCTTGCCACACCCTCGATGATGCGGGCGACCGTCGTCTGGCGGGCGCCGGCATCGAGCATGGGGACGGGCGGTGGCGCAACGCCCACGCCCTCCACCGCGAGGGAGGCGGGATACCAGGTCAGGCTGAAATCCCTGTCGCCATAGGCCTTCACTTCCCCGAACGGGCCGTTGCCGATCAGCGCACCGGCATGGGCCATGGGCTGGGCGGTGTGGATGAACAGGGCGTAGCGGAAGCGGTGCGACAGCTCCGCCGGGGGACCAAGGCCGAGGCCCTGGTCCAGCGCGCAGCGCCCCTGCCACGTGGCGTTGATGACGAGGTTGTAGGGCCCGTCCTGGCCGCCAGGCACGATGATATGGAAGGGCCCGTCCAGCCCGCCCGCCGCATCCGGCCGCACCGCGAGCACCGGCGTGCCCATGCGCTGTTCGATCCGTGGCTCCGATGCCAGCGCGGCCATGATGCGCCGCGCGACCCAGCGGGTGGAAACCGCGCGTTCCGGGATGGTCCAGCCATCGGTAATGGCTTCCGCATTGCCGGCGACGCGGCCGAGTTCCCCGGGGGCGAGGCGGGTGGCGCCCCGGCGCGCCCCGTCATCGAGGTAGCGGCCCACATCGGGGTGGCCGCGCACCATGTCCGACACCCGCCGGAAATAGGCCTCGACCGCGGGGGCGGGGACCACGGAATCCCTGTGCAGCAGGAACACATCGCTCTGCGGGCTGGTGGCCCCGGCGATCGACCCGCCGAGCAGGTCCGTCATCACGTCGCGGAACAGCATCCCGCCATTGATCAATTGCCGCGCGGTGCGGAGCGAGGCATCGGCGGAATAGGCGTAACCGAGGTGGACGCGCCCGCCATTCCAGCCGCTGGCACCTTCGAAGGGCTGGCTGGCCTGTTCGAACAGCGTGACCTGGAATCCCTGCCGGGCGAGCAGGAGCGCTGTCGAGCACCCCATGATCCCTGCCCCGAGCACAGCTGCCTTCCCCGCGCTGCGCCGATATTTTCGCTGTGGCGTATCCATCCCGACGGAACCGTAAGCGGAGCGATCCCGCTCGGCAAGAAAGCCTCCGACGCCTCGCGGGAGGAGTTTAGAGGATTTTGGTGGCTCCTGGGACGATTTGCCTAACTAATTGGTAGCAAATGGCCCTTATGGACTCGTCTCCATGTCTCGGCGCGTTGACGCTATGGCGCGCTGCACCATAAAAGCATGGATAGTAAGCGCGCGCCGTGCCTCGTCGTATCGGCGCGAGTTGGGGAATTGGGGCGCCGCATGTCGACAGTGCATGATTCGCGGGAGGCGACCATGATTGGTCGCCGGTCTGATGGCACGCCGGTGAGGCGACCGCTTTCGCCGCATCTGCAGGTCTATGACATGATGCAGATGACCAGCGCTCTGTCGATTTCGCATCGCATCACCGGGATCATTTGGTCCATTGGCGCAGCGGTGATGGTGTGGTGGCTGGTGGCGGCGGCTTCCGGCGCATCCGCCTTCGGGACGGTGCAGTGGTTTCTCGGCTCCTTCATCGGGATCCTGTTCCTGATGGGGCTGACCGGCGCCGCGTGGTTCCACACGCTGGCAGGCATTCGCCACCTGCTGTGGGATGCCGGCTACGGTTACGACATGCCAACGGTCTATAAGACCGGCCGCGCCGTGCTGGTGGGGACGGCGGTGCTGACCGCGGCCACGTGGCTTGCGTTGCTGATTTCCTGGTGAGGGTGGGGACGATGTCGCATTCGACTGGGGATACGCCGCGCCAGGCCACGTTGCGCACGCCGCTCGGGCGCGTGCGCGGCATGGGGTCCGCGAAATCCGGCGTCCATCATTGGTGGATGCAACGCGTCACCTCCATCGCGCTGCTGCCGCTGACGATCTGGTTCATCGCCTCGCTCGCCACCTCCGCCGGCTTGACGCATGCGGAAGCGGTTGCGTGGATCGGGCACCCGATGAACGCCGTGCTGCTGCTGGCGATGATCGGGCTGACCTTCCACCACATCGCCGCCGGCGTGCAGGTGGTGATCGAGGATTATGCGAAGACGGAAGGCGGCAAGATCGCCGCGGTGCTGGCGGTGAAATTCGCCTGCACGCTGCTGGCGCTGGCGGCGGGTCTCGCCGTTCTGCGTATTGCGGTCTGAGGCCGCGCACCAACCTGAAGACGCAGTGGCGCGGGCCCCCTGGCCCGGCCTGATGAACGGACGGCAGAGCAGATGAACGCCATCTCCAAGCCCTCGATCGGCAACGGGGCTTATCGCATCGTCGATCACACCTACGACGTGGTGGTGGTGGGCGCCGGCGGCGCGGGGCTTCGCGCCACTTTCGGCATGGGGGCCTCGGGCCTCAAGACCGCGTGCATCACCAAGGTGTTCCCGACCCGCAGCCACACCGTGGCGGCGCAAGGCGGCGTTGGCGCCGCACTCGGCAATATGGGTGAGGATGACTGGCGCTGGCACATGTACGACACCGTGAAGGGGTCGGACTGGCTGGGTGACCAGGACGCCATCGAATACATGTGCCGCGAAGCCGTGCCCTCGATCATCGAGCTTGAGCATTTCGGCGTGCCGTTCAGCCGGACCGAGGATGGCAAGATCTACCAGCGCCCCTTTGGCGGCCATATGCAGGATTACGGCAAGACGCCGGCGATGCGCGCCTGCGCCGCCGCGGACCGCACGGGCCACGCCATCCTGCACACGCTGTACCAGCAGGCGCTGAAGGCGAATTGCGAATTCTTCGTCGAGTATTTCGCCCTCGACCTCATCATGGATGAGGAAGGCGTGTGCCGTGGCGTGACGGCGTG
>CANJXD010000207.1 GCA_947478535.1 Acetobacteraceae bacterium | reverse complement strand
TTAGCCATCCCCACCGCTACGCCTACCTGAATTTGCAGTCCGTTGCCAGCCTCAAACGGGATACCGAACTATACCCGACTTCATGAATCGGATTTAGCCAGGCCGTCTGTCGCGCGGCGCGGAATGGCGATCCTCAGGCCGGAAGGGCGCCGCCATGCCGCCTTCGGGGCAGCGAAGGCGGCTCGGGCTCCGGCTCGGCCAGATGTGCGGGCTCCCGCAACCCAGGCGGTGGTCCATCCACCAATGAGGCATCCGCCATCGCGATGGCATCACCAAGGGAGGGGTCGGGCAGGCTGTCCAGGGGAGTCTCCGTGCCGGGCTCATCGACCGCCTCCGCCGGCGCGGCCATGTCCTCGTCGGGTGTCTCCGGCTTTGCCGGGGCGTCCGGGAGGGAGCCGATCGCCTGGGCCAGCAGCTTGCTGACATCGCCGAGCAATTCATTGGAGAAACCGTTGGGCAGGCCACCGGGGGTGTTGAAGTCCCACTGGTATTCGACGCAACCAATGAAGTCCCGGATCGCCGGGTCCAGGCTCCACATGCGCCGCAGCGCCGCCGCGCGCAGCCCCGCCGGCACACCTGGCCGCAGGAAGGGCGCGAGATCGCTGCTGACCGTCAATTCCTCCAGCTTCGGCAGGCTGGCAAGGTTGATCGCCGGCAGGTCGGGGATCGGGCAGCCGGCGGAAGGCAGCCCCGCTTCCGGCGCGGCATCCGCCGGGGGTTGATCCCCCACCACCGGGGCTGCCGGGACGGCAACCGGCTCGGCCTCCGCCGCCACCCCAAGCTTCCGGCGGGACCAGCGGCCGAGGAAGCCCGGACCTTCGGATGCGGCGGTCATTCCTCCTCCCCTGGCAGGCGGCGGGCGAGGGATTCGGGGTCCACCTGGTCCCGCCGGCGCTTGAAATAGCCGCGCTCCCGGTGATGGCTGGCGACGAACTCCGTGGTCAGCGCCAGCAGGCCGGGCGGCATGGGCAATGCCTCCATCAGGTCCTGCCCGACATCGGCGCGGATATGCGCCTCACCGGGATCGACGGTGACGCTGTGCAGCACCAGGCCGGGTTCGGTCTCCACCGGGCGTAGCAGCACCCAGACCAGGGGCGTTTCCGATTCGATGTTGTGCTTGTAGTTGCTGGTATCCGTCGGGTGGAGTTCCACCGTCGCCTGGCCGGCGAAGAAGATGGCGCGTCCGTCATCGTGCTGGCGCAGCAGGGTCCATGGCGTGACGGGATGCGCCTGTTCCAGCACTTCCACCGCCCGCCAGACATGCTCGGCCCATTTCGTCACGCCGGGGCGACGTTCGGCCAGGACGGCGACGGGGATGAACAGGCTGTCCGGGCTGTTGGGCACGCTCATGCCGCCTGCTCCCGGGGCTTGAGCGGCAGGCCCGTCACCAGGTTCTGCGGCTTCATGCGAAGCTTCTGCGCCGCATCCATCGCCAAGGCCAGATAAACCGGCTTGCCCGCCACCCGCGGCAATACCCGCGCCGCATCGGCGAATTCCAGCACACCGAGCCACAGGATGCGCGCGAGACGCGCCTGCTTCACCTTCTTCCCCTGCCACAGGTCATTGGCGATGCTCGTCGCTTCCGCATCCAGGCCGACATGCCAGGTCCAGTTGCGATCCTCGATGACCGGCACGGGACGGATGGTCACCGCCTCGCCGATCACATGGCCGATGAAGCGTTCCAGCGCGCGGGCCAGGCCGTGCTGGCCGGGGCGGTTCTCCGCGATATCCAGCGCGAAGTCATGCGCATCCGACCGCCCGGCATAGAGGTGGCCATTATCCTCCGACAGCACGTCGAGTTCCACTTCCCGGGGCTGGGCGCCGGCTTCCACCAGCAACTGCCCAAGCGCGCCAAAGCCATGGTCGGCGCCGCGCGTCTCCAGCGCTTCCTCATCCGCCAGCAGCAGCGCGCCCTGGTGGATGGCGGCGCGCTGGGGGCGGAACAGCAATTCGGCGGCGCGGAGCGTGAAGGGGTCCCCCACCCCCTCCATCGCGGAACGCGCGACAAGATGCGTCAGCATCTGCAGGAAGATCGGCGGGATACCGGCCACGCCCTTGCGGAACAGCGCCAGCCAGGCTGCCTCCAGGCAGGGCTCCGCCACCACGCGATCGCGGAAGCCGAGGAACACGCGAAAATTCTCCTGCGCGTCGGCATCGGCCAGCGCCGCGATCTCCGCCTCCGGCACCGCGCGCAGCGGGTCGGCCATCAGGCGGCCATGCAGCGCGCGCTCTGCGTCGCAGGCTTCCTCCGGTGGCACCAGTTCGGGCCGGGCGCAGAAGGCACGCCAGAGATCCGGCGTGCCGTGGATACGGCCATCGTCATCCCGGTCGCAGAGGTGATGCCCGCTGGCGACCCAGAAATCCCCGGGCAAGAGGCCGGGCGGGGTGTTCGGCGCGTGCGTATGGCTCATGGGCGCCTTCCCGCGGCGAGTTGCGTGAGGTCGGGACGCTCCACCGGATCATCCTCCCCATCCGTCTGCACCAGGCCGAAAACCGGCAGGCCGGTGAAGCCCGCATGGGGCGTATCCCGCAGGTGCAGGGTGCGGAACCGCTCCCGCACCGCGCCATCCTCGATGCTGCGGGTCAGGGCAAGCACGGTGCCGGGCGCGTGGTCGCACAGGCTCTCCGCGAAGGTGATTTCCTCCATCGCCGCCGCAAGGGCCGCAGCATCGTCCGGGGCGCCGAGTTGGTCCCGGATATGGCGCGCCAGCGCCGCGAGGGCGGCATCCCGCTGTTCGGCGCTGGCTTCCACCACCTCCACCAGCGTGGACCAGCCGAAGCTGGACAGCCCGAGAAAGCCGCCCCGGAAGGCCTGGCGGCGCTTGCCCGACAGGGCGGCTGGGTCCTCGTCCCAGAAGGCGAAGCCGCCCGGCACCGCCCATTCGCCAGGCTCGGCCGGGCTTTCGAAAATGACGGTATCGGAGGGGTCGAGCCGCAGGGTGCGGGGAAGCCGCGTCATGCGCCCAGGGCCTCCACCAGCACATGGCGGCGCCGCGCGCCCTCATGATCCATGATGATGTCCCCCGTGGCGGGGTCCAGGCCCCGGCGCCCCGGCCCCATCCAGGGGGCGACAGGCAGCCGGGCCAGAAACCGCTCGGCGAGGCGCGGGAATCCGGAGCCCGGGCCCTGACGCTGCCATTCCGCCAGCGCCGCCATCAGATGCCGCGCCCAGGCCGCGGTGAGCTCGGCTGGGGAGACGTCCTCCTCCGTCCAGCCTTCTTCCCGCAACGAGGTCTGGCCCGTGCCATGCCCAGGCTCCCACCCCCGGGGGAAATCCAGCCGCGCTTCGACGCCGACCACCAGCCAATCCGGCACGGCATGATCGGGCGCGTGTTGCGGCCAGGCCAGCCGCGCCCGGCCGATGGCGCCTTCATTCACGATCACCGTCGCCGGCCAGCGGAAGGTCAGCGGCACATCCGGCGGGCCATAGGCGCCCAGCGCATCGGCCAGCGCGCCCATCGCGGCGAAGATCGCGGGGCGAGAGGCGGCGAGCGGCCATTCCGGTTCCAGCACCACCGCCACTTCGATCCGGGAATGCGACCGCACCCAGACCAGCGTGCCAGCGCCTTGCAGGGGGGCGAGTTGGATGGCACGCGCCATGGCGTCCCCGCCCTCTCGCAGCGCGATGACGGGCTCGAAGAGGCTCGGCAGTTCCGGCAGCGCCTGGCCAGGCTCCGTGGACGACACCTTGGATTCGGCTCCCCCCGGGGGCTTGGCCTCCCGGCTTGATTGCGCCCCGCCCTCGTAACCAGGCAAGGCCGGGGATATATGCGCGGCACCCGCCCGGGCCTAGACCCAGTCTGGCCCCGGGCTGCAACAGGGCGCCGGGAAGCGACATGACCGATACATCCGGCCCGAACGGGCGGATCACCTTCGTCTGTTCCTGCGAGGATACGATGCCGCTGGATGGCCGCGCTTTGGCGCGCGCCTGCGGCGCCGGGCTTCGCACGGCAGAACAGCTCTGCCACGCGCAGCGGGACCGCTTCCTCGCAGGGCTGGCGGAAGGCCGGCCGGTGACGGTCGCCTGCACCGCCCAGGCGCCGCTTTTCGCGCAGGAGGCGGAGGATGCCGGCTTCACCGGCGACCTCGCCTTCGTGAATGTCCGGGAAACCGCGGGCTGGGCGCGGGAGGCGAAGGCCGCCGGGCCGAAGATGGCCGCCCTGATCGCCGCCGCCGCCACACCGATGCCCGCCACCGCCCTGGTGCCGCTGAAAAGCGAGGGGGTCACCCTGGTGCTCGGCCGGGACGAGGCCGCGCTCGCCATCGGGGCGCGGCTGGCGGACGCGCTCGATGTCACGGTGCTGCTGACCGGCGCGGCGGCCGTGTCCCCCCTGCGGGCCGCGGAATTCCCGGTCGCGCGCGGCCAGGTACGGGGCGCCACGGGCTGGCTCGGGGCGTTCGAGCTGACGGTCGATGGCTATGCCATGCCGCGCCCCTCCTCTCGCGCCTCCTATGATTGGGGTCCGGCACGGGATGGCGCGCGCAGCCAATGCGACATCATCCTGGACCTGACGGGCGGGCCACCGCTGTTCCCGACGCATGAGGTGCGGCAGGGCTATCTCCGCGCCGATCCTGGCGATGCGGCGGCGGTGGAAAAGCTGGTGGCGCGAGCCACGGGCCTGGTCGGGGAATTCGACAAGCCGCGCTTCATCACCTTCGACGCCGCGCTCTGCGCGCATTCGCGCAACCGCAAGACGGCCTGCACACGCTGCATCGACCTCTGCCCGACCGGGGCGATCACACCGGGCAAGGACAGCGTGCTGGTCAGCGCGGAAATCTGCGCGGGCTGCGGGGCCTGCGCCGCGGTCTGCCCGACCGGCGCCGCGCAATATGCCCTGCCTTCCTCGGAATCCCTGCTCCGCCGGGTGCGAGCCTTGCTGCTCACCTATCGCGAGGCTGGTGGCGAGGCGCCGCTGGTGCTGGTGCATGATGCCGAGCATGGGGAGGCGCTGATCGACGCGCTGGCCCGCCATGGCGATGGCCTGCCGGCGCGGGTGCTGCCGATCCGGGTGAATGAGGTCTCCCAGCTCGACCTCGCCTTCTTCCTCTCGGCATTCGCCTGGGGCGCGGCGCAGATCCGTGTGCTGATGAAGGCGAAGCGCGCGCATGGGGTGGAAGGCGTCTTCCGGAACATCGACTTCGCCAGCACCGTCCTGTCCGGCCTCGGTGTTGCGGACCACGGCGCGCCGCGCGCCGGGGCGATCGAGACCGATGATCCCTTCTCGATGGGGGACGCGCTGGTCGCCCTGCCGCGCCGCGGCCTGCCCTTCCCGCCAGCCTCCTTCGCCGCCATCGGCGCCCCGCGCGAAATTCTGCGCCAGGCCGGGCGGGCGCTGGCCGATGGTGCGGGGCAGCGCGATGCCATCCTGCCGATGCCGGCCCTTGCCCCCTTCGGGCTCGCGAAGGTGGCCGTGGAAGGCTGCACGCTCTGCGTGTCCTGCACCACAGTCTGCCCGACCGGCGCGCTATCCGCGAACCCGGAGAAGCCGCAGTTGCGCTTCCTGGAAGATGCCTGCGTGCAATGCGGGCTGTGCGCCACCACCTGCCCGGAGAAGGTGATCGAGCTGGTGCCGCGCCTCAACCTCTCCCCCGCCGCCGCGCAGGTGGTGGTGGTGAAGGAGGAGGAACCTTTCTGCTGCGAGCGCTGCGCCAAGCCCTTCGGCGTGAAAAGCCAGATCGACCGCGTTTCCGCCAAGCTCACGGCCAGTGGGCATTGGATGTTCCAGGACGGCAGCCGCCTCGCGCTGTTGCGGCTCTGCGAGGATTGCCGGGCCTTCGGCGCGACGGAGGGGCAGATCGACCCCTATGCCGGCCCGGGACGCCCCGTCACCAAGACGACCGAGGATTGGCAGCGGGAGGCGGAACGCGCGAAGCGGCGCGTCGATGGCGTCGGGCCGCTGGACTGAAAAAGCTCAGCGGTTGCGGGCGAGCCAGTCCAGAAGCAGGGCGTTGAAGGCGTCCGGCTTCTCGACATTCGGCAGGTGCCGCGCACCCGGGATGGCGTGGAAGCGGCCATCCGGGACCAGGCGGGCGATGCGTTCGCCTTCCGCCGGCGGCACCACATGGTCATCGGCGCCGCAGACGATGCAGGCGGGAATGGCAAGGCCGGGCAGGCGGGCGACGTGGCTGAAATCGCTGATCGCCTCGGCGCAGCCGGCATAGCCTTCCGGCGCCGTCGCCGCGATGGTGTCGAGAATTTCCCGCCACCGCGCGGGCCTGGCGGCCTCGAATTCCGGCGTCAGCCAGCGCTCGATCGTCGCCTGCGCCACCGGCTGCATGGTGCCGGCGGCGCGCACCGCGCGGATGCGCGGCCCCCAGATGGCATCGGCGTTCGGCAGGGATTCCGGCAGGGCATCGCAGATCATCACGGAGCGCAGCAGGCCCGGATGATCCAGCGCCAGCGCCTGACCGCTCATCCCCCCCAGCGACAGGCCCGCGTAGTGCACGGGACCAAGGTCGAGCGCCCGCAACACGAAGGCGAGGTCATCGCCGAGTTGCGCCATCCGATACGGACCTGGTGAGGCCTCGCTGCCGCCATGGCCGCGCAGGTCGATCCGCAGCACGCGATACCCCGCGCCGAGCAGCGCCGGCACCTGTTCTGCCCACATCCCGGTATCCGCCGCGAGCGAATGCACGAGGCAGACGGCGGGGCGCCCGACCTCGCCGAGCAGGTCGGCATGCAGGCGCAGCCCGTCGCGGATCAGCAGCATCGGCGCGGCCTCAGTCGATCTGGATGTTGATCATGCGGACGATCTCGCGCCAGGTCCGGACTTCCTCCGCGACATAGGCGTTGACGCGCTCCACATCGCCGCCGATGGGGTCGAAGCCCGCCGCCGCCAGGCGCTGCTGGAAGCCAGGGTTCGCCATCACGCGGGTCACATCCTCATTCACCTTGCGGAGAATGGGCGCGGGCACGCCGGCGGGGAACATCACGCCGACCCAGGCGAGATCGACGATCGGCTCGAACCCCGCCTCGCCCACCGTCGGCACATCCGGCATGGCGACGTTACGGCGATCACTGGTCACGGCGAGGCCGCGCGCCTGCCCGCCCTGCACCTGCGGCACGGCGGAAGGCAGCGATGTCGCGACCATGTCGATGGTGCCGGCCAACAGCGCCAACATTGCAGGTCCCGCGCCGGTGAAGGGAATGTGCTGGGCATCCGGCACGCCGAGGCGCTTGAAGAACAATTCGGCAGAAAGATGCGCGGCAACGCCGACCCCGGCCGTGCCGTAATTCAGCGGCCGGCGCTTCGCCATCTCCACCAGGTCACGCAGCGTGCGGGCGGGGCTGTCGGCGCGCACGACGAACAGGTTCGGCGTGCCGGCGACAACGGCCGCGACGGCGAATTCCTCCGGCCGGTAGCCGGGGGTGCGGGACAGCGTGGGGTTGATGGCGAAGGCGCCGGTGGTGACCAGCGCGGTGTAGCCATCCGGCGTCGCGCGCGCGATCTGCTGCGCCGCGACATTGCCGCCGGCACCGCCGCGGTTTTCCACGACGACGGTATGGCGCCAGATCGGGCCGAGTTGTTCGCCCAACATGCGGCCGATCTGGTCCGCGAAGCCACCGGGGGCGAAGGCGACGACGAAGCGCACGGGCCGTTCCGGCCAGGCCGGCTGCGCCATGGCGGGCATCACGACCGCGGGCAAGGCGGAGGTGGCAAGCGCGGTGCCCAGCAGCGTGCGGCGTGTCGTCATCAGTGATTTCCCCCTTGATGCCGCGGGGTGTAGGCACTCCCGCAACGCCCGGCAATGATACGCCCCAAGGAGCCTCCCGATGACCCGGACCAATCCCCGCATCCTGCTCGCACGCCGCCCGCAAGGCGCCCCCGTGCCCGAGGATTTCCACTTCGAGGAAGCACCCCTGCCGGAGATCGCGGAAGGCGAGGTGCTGGTGCGCCATCGCTTCCTTTCGCTCGATCCCTATCAGCGCGGGCGGATGGATGATGCGGTGTCCTACAGCAAGCCGGTGGCGCTGGGCGGCGTCATGGAATGCCAGGCGGTGGGGCAGGTGGCCGCCAGCCGGGATGCGCGGTTCAAGGAAGGCGATTGGGTGCTGGGCGGCTATGGCTGGCAGACCTTCTCTGCCCGCCCCGGCAAGGCGCTGATCGCGCTGGATCCGAAGGAAGCGCCACCCTCCACCGCGCTCGGCGTGCTCGGCATGCCGGGTCTCACGGCCTGGGTGGGCCTCGAGGATATCGGCGAGCCGAAGGAAGGGGAGATGCTGGTCGTCTCCGCCGCCTCCGGCGCCGTCGGGCAGGTGGTCGGGCAACTCGGCAAGATCAGGCAGGCGCGGGTGGTGGGGATCGCCGGCGGCAAGGCGAAGTGCGATTTCGTGACGGGCACGCTGGGCTTCGATGCCGCCATCGACCATCGCGGCGACCTCGGGGCGCAACTCGACGCCGCCTGCCCGGATGGCATCGACGTCTATTGGGAAAATGTCGGCGGCGCCGTGCAGGCGGCGGTGTTCCCACGGCTGCGCGATTTCGGGCGAATGGTGATGTGCGGCATGGTCGCGCAATACAACAACACGGCCGGTGCGAATGCGCTGGGCGCCGCCGCGGGGCCCAATCTCGGCCCGATCGTTCGCAAGCGCCTGCGCGTGCAGGGCTTCATCGTCAGCGACACCGGCTGGAAGCGCTATGGGCGCTTCCGCCAAGAGATGCTCGGCCACATCGCATCCGGCCGCATGCAATGGCGTGAGGACGTGGCCCATGGCCTGGCGGCCGCGCCTGGCGCCTTCATCGGCATGTTGCAGGGCCGGAACTTCGGCAAGCAGGTCGTCGCCCTCGACGCGTGAGGATCGCAGCGGTTGGCGCGAAGGCAGGACCTTCGCGCCACCGGCTTCAGATCACCACATCCCCCGCCGCCAGGCTGGTGATGCCGACCAGTGTCGCGAGCAGCAGCGGATCAGCCCCCCCCGCGCCATCGCCATCATAGAATAGCTGGCCGGTGTCGGTTTCGAACAGCACGGCAGCCTCGCCCACCCCGGCGAGCGGGTTCGCGCCCTGGATCACCGGGCCGGGCGGGCCGAAGAACAGGCGGATCACGTCCTCGCCCGAGACGAACCCGATGATGCGGTCATCCTCCGCGGTCGGATTGATGAAC
>CANJXD010000206.1 GCA_947478535.1 Acetobacteraceae bacterium | reverse complement strand
CGGGCGATGCGGGCCTTGTCGCCGGTCAGGTCCTCGGCGGCGATCAGGACATATTGCGGGCAGGTCTCGACCGTGATGGGCACGCCGCGCGCCTTGGCGTCCCGGATGATCGGGATGCTCCGCATGCAGCTTTCATGGACGATGTGGATGCGGGCACCGGTCCATTCGGACAGGGTGATGGAACGGTTGAGGCTTTCGAGCGCCACGATATCCGCCCGCGCCGCGAGATGCGCGAAGGCGTCGTCCCGTCCTGCCGCCTTCATCCGGTTTTCCCGCCAGAACAGCATGGGGGAATTCTCGGCATGGATGGAACAGCGCAGGCCGAGTTCGGCCAGGACCTCGAAGCCTTCCAGCACGGCGCCATCGTTCGGCGCGGGGTTGTTGCCGGTGGTGTTGCCCAGGAACAGCTTGAAGCCGATGACGCCGGCCGCGGCCAGCGCCGGCAGGTGGTCGAGCGAGCGTTCGTCCAGGATGCCGTAGAGGCCGTAATTCACCATCGCCTGGCGCTCGGCGGCTTCCCGCTTCGCGGCCAGCGCCTCGACCGTCGCGATGGCGGGCTCGGTGTTCGGCATGTCGAAGACGGTGGTGACGCCACCGGCGGCGGCGGCGCGGGTCCCGGTGGTCCAATCCTCCTTCTGCTCCATGCCGGGTTCGCGGATATGCGTGTGCACGTCGATGGCGCCGGGGATGACGAATTTTCCCGTGGCATCCAACGTCTGCGCCGCCTTCGGCGCGAAAGCGGGGTGCCCGACGAAGACGATGACGCCGTCCTTCACCGCGACATCGGCGGCAAAGCGCCCGGTCTCGTTCACCACCGTGCCGCCGGTGATCAGCAGGTCCGCGAGGAATGGGGTGTCGCTCATCCTAAATCACCCAGCCGCCGTCGACGGCCAGATCCTGGCCGGTCGTTTGGCGCGACAGGTCGGAGGCGAGGAACAGCACGGCATTCGCCACATCGAGGTCCGTGCTGATGCGCTGCAACGCGTATTCGGAGGCGTGCTTGCGCCGCGCCTCCTCGATGGTGATGCCGTCCTTCCGCGCCATGGTGGCGCGCACCTGTTCGAAGCGCGGGCCTTCGACCATCCCCGGGCAGACGCAGTTCACATTGACGTTGTAGGGGCCGAGTTCGAGCGCCGCCGACTTGGTGATGCCGCGCAGCCCCCATTTGCTGGCGGAATAGGCGGAGCGCCCGGCCCGCCCGCGCAGCCCGAAAGTGCCGCCGACATTGACGATCTTGCCGTATTGCGCGGCGATCATGCTCGGCGCGAAGGCCCGCATCGTCATGAAGCAGCCCGTGACGTTGAGGCGCAGGATCTCATCGAA
Organism: Acetobacteraceae bacterium; assembly: GCA_947478535.1. The sequence goes on along the minus strand of CANJXD010000206.1, from coordinate 7,814 downwards.
TTCCTGCGGCGTCGTCTCCCAGAACGTCTTGCCGAGCGGCCCGCGCCCGCCGGCGATGTTCACCAGCGCGTCGCAGCGCCCGAAGGCGGACAGCACGCTGGTCGCCATCGTGTCGACACTGGCGGAATCCATCAGGTCGCAGAAGAAGATCTCGGCCCGCCGGCCCATGGCGCGGCATTCCGCCTGCACCTCCTCGATCGCCCTTGTGTCACGGCCGACCAGCGCGAGGTCCGCGCCATGTTCCGCCAGCAGTTTCGTGCAGGCCGCGCCCATCCCCTTGGCGGGGCCGGTCACCACCGCCACGCGGTCCTTCAACAGCATCGGAGCCATTCCTTCCGTCATTCCGCGCGCAGCAGGCGCTTCGATCGGGTCCAACCCTTGGCGAGCGCCCGGCAATGGCAGGCGACGTGCGGGGCGACGGCCTCGCACCATTGCTTCACCTCGGCATTCACGCCGTTGAGCCGCGCCACCGCCTCATTCGCTTCCCGCGCCAGCGCCACTTCATCGAGGCCGAGCACCTTGCGGTCCCGCAGCTTCCAATCGCCACCGATCATCACATCGACCACGGCGCTGCCATCCTCGGTCCAGACGAGCTGGTTGGCGGCGTTGTTCAGCGGCGCCCAGTTGATGTGGTTGAGGTCGAGCAGCACGAGGTCCGCCAGCTTGCCCGGCGCGATCACCCCGGCATCCAGCCCCAGCAGCTTCGCGGAACCCTGGGTCGCGAGGCCCACCGTCTCCGCCGTGCCAAGCCATTCCTCCTCCTCCGCATCTTCCCAGAGGCGGGACGCGAAGGCGGCGAGGCGCATGGATTCGAACATGTTCTGGTTGTCGGAGGAGGAAGAACCATCGGTGCCGATCCCCACCGTCACCCCGGCGCGGATCGCCTTGCGGGCCGGCGCGATGCCGGAGGCGAGGCGCATATTGGCGCCGGGGTTGTGCGAAAGCCCGCCGCCCCGCTTCGCCAGCAACTCAAGGTCCTGGTCCGTCAGCCACACGCCATGCGCCACGCTGAACCAGGGGCCGACGAGGCCGAGCTTGTCCATGTGTTCGAGCAGCGTCGCCCCGCCGTAGCGGATTTCCCCGCCCGCGGCCTGGTAGCGGCTTTCAGCGACATGGGACTGCATCGGCAGCCCGTATTCCACGGACATCGCCCGGCAGGCCTTGAGGAATTCATCCGTGCCATGCAGCGGGATGGTCGGCGCGCAGCCCACCGTGATGCCCTTGCCGGCATGGCGCCAGCCCTTGGCGGTGGCCGTCAGGGCAGCGGTGATGGTCTCGATGGAGGACAGCCGCATGGCCTCGGCGCGGGCGCGATGCGGCTCCGGCAGCGCCTCGATCAGCCCCGGCGTCGCCTGGAAGAAGGTGAGGTCCGCCATCATCGGCGCGATGATCGCGCGCAGGCCGACGGCGGTGTAGGCCTCCGCCATCGCATCCATGCCTTCCACCGTGGGGCAGGGGAATTCGAAGGGCAGGTCAAAGACCGCGGTGCAGCCCTTCTTGAGATTCTCCACGGCGTTGAGCGCGGTGGACAGCCACTTGTCCCGCAGCACGCGCCCGCCGCTGATCCAGGGCGCATGCGTCAGCAGCAGCGCCAGGTCCCACTTGTCCCCCGCGCCCTTGGAAAGCCCGCCATGGCTGTGGCTGTGGCCGTTCACCAAGCCGGGGATGATGAGGCGATCGCTCGCATCGAAACGCTGCGCGGTGTCCACCACGCTGCCCGGCGGCAGCAGGGCGGTGATGCGGCCATTCTCGACCAGCACCTCCGAGAAGGGGGCGGAGAGCGCATCGGCGGCGAGGACACGCGCCCCGGTGAGCAGCGTGGACGGGCTGGACATGGGGCAGGGGCCTCGGATTCTGGAAAGGAGGAAGGGGTCGGGGTGGGGGCCTTGCCACCCACCCCATGCCGCATGCCCTACAGCATGCGCTCCGAACGCGGCGGCAGGTAGCGATCCGTGAACATCGTGCTCGCCGCCGGCGGATTGGCGACGCCGAGCGCCTCGGCGTTCACCGTCACCAACTGCTGCGCGCGCACCATATCGACATAGCCGAGGCCGTTGGCGCGGGTGTTCGGCGTGATGATCGAACGGTCCCGCGTCATCGCGAAGCGGCGGGCTTCCAGCGCCTCGTCGAACAGCGGCTCACGCCGCTTCAGGCTCGCCATGCCGCCCGGCACGTCGTTCAGCAGCGCCTTCAGCCCATCGACCGAGGCCTTCACGAAGCGGGAAGCAACCTCCCCGTTCCGCTCCAGCCAATCCGCGCGGCAGAACACGCCGGAGCCGTAGAGGTCGAGGCCATGCTCGGCATAGGGCCAGGAGAGGATGTCATCCTCCGGGATACCGAGACCGACCAGGTTGAAGTGCACGGTGAACAGGAAGCCCGTCACCGCATCCACCTGGCGGGTCCGCAGCATGGTGTCGCGCAGATTGGCGGCCATGGAGGTCCAGCGCACGCGGCTCGCATCGATGCCGGCGACGCGGGCGAAGGCCGGGAACAGCAGGCGGGAGCCTTCGCCCTCGGGCGCGCCGAGGTTCTTGCCCATCACGTCCTGCGGCTTCTCGATGCCGCGCCCCTTCATGGTGACGATGGCGGCCGCCGTGCGGTCGAAGACGGGGTAGAGCATCACCAGCCGGCTCGCCGGGTTGTCGGCGTTGAACTTCACCGCGCCGGAGAAATCCGCGAAGCCGATGTCGTAGGCACCGGACCCCACCTTCACCAGCGCATCGCCGGACCCGAAGCCGCGGTCCATCCGCACGGCAAGCTGTTCGCGGCGGAAGATGCCGCGATCCTCGGCTAGCGACCACATGCCGTGGTTGCCCTGCAACGCCCAGTCCAACGTGAAACGGACGGCGCTTTGCGCCTGCGCGGTGCGGATCGTGGGCAGCGCCAGGGCGGCGCCGGCGCCGGCGGCCATCAGGGTGCGGCGATTGAGGCTGGTCATTTTCGGAAGCTCTCCTTGTTCGTTCTGGCGATGGTGGTCAGTTCAACCGCCGCAGCGCGGCGGAGGGCAGGAAACGGGGGTCCAGGATCTCGGTCGCGTTCGGCACGCGGGGCAGGGAGAATCCCTGGGCGACGATGCCGATGGCACGGTCAAGGCGGGCGGGGTCCACATGGCCGATGCCGTTCGCCACCGCTTCCGGCGTGCGGACCTGGTTGTCGATCACCCATTGCAGGCGCTCGGTCTCCAGAGTCGCGTCCAGCAGCGCCTCCCGCCGCGTGATGTGGCGGACGGCGCCGGCGGGGTCGCGGATGGCTTCCACCCAGCCGCGCGTGATGGCGCGCATCAGCCCGGCGGCCACCTGGGGCCGGCGTTCGGCCGTCTCGGTCGAGATCAGGATGGAATTCGACAGCACATCGACCCCGTGATCGCCGTAGTACATGAAGCGCACATCCTCGCGCCGCACGCCCAGGCCCTTCAGCGCGAACCATACCGTGGAGTCGAAACCTGTCACAGCCTCCACCTCGCCACGAACGAGCAGAGCTTCGCGGAGGTTCGGTGCGACGGCCTGGAAGTTGACCCGGCTGGCATCGATGCCCGCCAGGGTGGCGAAGGCGGGGAACAGGCGGAAGCCCGTATCATTCTGTGGCGCACCGACTCGGCGACCCATGAGGTCCTGCGGCCGCTGGATATTGGCCCGCGCCAAGCTGACCACGGCCATCGGCGGGCGCGTATACAGCACCATCCCCGCCACCACGCGCCGTTCCGGCTGGCGGGCGGTGAATTCGATCAGCGTGTTGATGTCGCCGAACCCGGCATCATAGGTCCCGGCCGCGATGCGCCCGATGGGGGCGGAGGAGCCCTCGCCGGGGTCCATGCGGATGGTGATCCCTTCCTCCCGGAAGAAGCCGCGATCCTCGGCCAGGAAAAAGGGCGCGTTCGGGCCTTCCATCCGCCAGTTGAGGATCATTCGCACCGGTTCCTGCGCCCAGGCCAGGGGAGAAGAGACGGCGCCGAGCAGGACGGCGAGCGCGGCGGTTGCGAAGGCTTTGGGCATGGGATGCTCCATTGGCGTGCGGAAACCCACACCGCGGCCGAGGCAGCCGCGGCGGGGGACAGGCGTCCGCCCGTCTGCCGCAAGCCGCATGCCAGTTTCAGGTCACCCGCCACCCGCTGGCGAAATCCTTCAGCCGGTACCAGCCCGTGATCACCGGCATGAACCAGCGCGTCCCGCTGTAGAAGGGCATGGTGGGCATGGTCAGCCGGCTGAAGGCGGAAGCGCGGTTGTCGCCCCCCAGCATCATCCGCGCGGCAACGGTGCCGAGATGCGTCATCGTCACCACCCCACTGCCATTGCAGCCCAGCGCATGGTGGACGCCGTCCTGCACGCCGACATGGGGCATCATGTCGAAGGCGAAGGCGACATTGCCCTTCCAGCCATGGGTGATCCGCACGCCGCGCAATTGCGGCAGCAGATGCACCAGGTGCTGGTGCAGCCAGTGGGCGCCGATGCGTGGGTCGGTGTCCGACAGCGTCGCCCGGCCGCCGAACAGCACGCGGTCTCCGTCCGGGGAAGGGCGGAAGTAGTAAAGGATCTTCTTCGTGTCGCCGTAGACGCGGAACTTCGGCAGCACCTCCGCCACCCGGTCCCGGCCCAGCACCTCCGTCGCGATCATGTAGCTGGCGACCGGCACGACGCGGCGGCGATGCCAGGGCAGGGCCGCCCCGGTATACCCATTGGTCGCCACCATCACCTGCCGCGCCCGCACCACCCCCGCCGTGGTCGCCACCAGGAAGCCCGAGCCTTCCCGGGCTTCTTCCCGGGCGATGCCGGTGACGCTGACGCCGCCCACCAGCGTCACCCCGGCGCGTCGCGCTGCCTCCGCCAGCCCCTGGGTGTATTTCGCGGGATGCAGGCTGCCGGCGCGGCGATTGATCATGCCGCCGTGGTAGTGCGGCGTCGGCAATTCCTCCGCGAGGCGCGCGCGTGGCAGCAACTCCGCCGTGCCGGGCAGGGCCTGGTTCAGCAGCGCGGCGCGCTTGGCGAGCGTTGCCATCGCCGCCTCGCTATGGGCGCCGACGAAGCGGCCGCAGCGGATGTAGTCGCAGGCGATTCCGTCGCGTTCCAGCATCGTCTCGAAGGCGTCGAAGCTGGCCTCCGCCTCATCCACCAGGGCTTCCAGCAGGGCGGGCTCGATGCCCTTGGCGACATCGGATTTCGCCCGCCCGAGGCTGCCCGCGCCGGACAGCGCGCCGCCATTGCGGGATGACGCCCCCCAGCCGATCGCCTCCCGGTCCAGCACCAGCGCCTGCATCCCGCCGCGCCCGAGTTCGAGCGCGGTGGAAAGCCCGGCGATGCCACCGCCGATCACCACCGCCTCCGCCGTATCCGGCAGGGCGGTGACGATGGGGGAGGGCGGTGGCGCCGCTTCCCACCAGAAGGGGGTGGTGCGGAAGCCTTCCGCGAAGGCCGCCTCGGCGTTCATGTCCCGGTCCTTGCCGCGCTGCGCGCGAGATAGAGCGTCGCACCGACCATGATCAGCGTCCCCCACAGCAATTCCCAGCCTGGCGCCTCGCTGAACACCCATAACCCGATCAGCGCCGAGGCCGGGATCTGCACATATTCGATCGGCGCCAGCAGCCCCACCGGCGCTCGCCGCGCGGCCCAGGAGGCGCAGAAATCCCCGAGGATGGCGAGCATCGACCCGACGATCAGCAGCAGCATCGCCTTGGCGCTCGGCGTGACCCAGACGAAGGCGGATACCGGCCCCCAGACGATGACGGAGGCGATGGCATACCAGGCGACGACGCGCGATGGCGGTTCGGTCGCGGAGGCCTTCTTGACCGCGATCAGGACCAGCGCCCCGGTCAGCCCGCCGATCAGCGCCATCATCGTGCCGGCCGAGATATCCCCCCCCAGAGCTCCGCCTTGGAGGCTCCATTGCGGGCCGGCGATGACGAGCACGCCGGTGAAACCGATGGCGGCCGCGATGGCGCGGTCCCAGCCCACCCGTTCTCCCAGCAGGAGGAAGGCCAGCGGCAGCGCCCAGAGCGGGCGGGCATGCATGATGGCCACCGCATCCGCCAGCGGCAGCCACAGGATGGCGAGCATATGCACCATGAACCCCACCAGCCCGGCGCCGCAGCGGAACAGGTGCACGCCGGGCCGGCGGGTCGCCAGCACGGTGGGCCCGCTGCGGATCAGCCAGGGCAGCAGGAACAGGCAGGTGAAAAAGCCGCGGGCGAAGGGCACCACGGGCACCGGCAGGCCTTCCTGCATTGCGGCGCGGAAACAGGCGCCCATCGCGGCGAAGACGAGGCAGCAGGCGAGCATGAGCCCCATGCCGGCCAGGACCCGGCGCGCTTCGGCCCTCTCAGGGCCGCTTTTCTGGCCGCCCGCTTGGCCGCCCTCTTGGGCGCCGTTCTGGTTGGCAGTCTCCGGGCGCGTCCCCTGGGCGTTCATCCGGCGGAAGCTTAAGCGCGCCCGGGCGGCGCCGGAAGCCGCCCGGGGCGAAAGATCGTTACTTTCGGTCCGCCACCAGCTCCGCCTCAAGCTCCTTGATCCGTGCCACCAGCGTGGTGCGGAGCGTGGGCGAGTTGTGGGGCTTGATGCCGGCCAGCGTCTCCTTCAGCTCGGCCAGCAGGCGCTTCTTTTCCTGCGGGGACCGGCGGATCGGGCGGTTGTCTGAGAACTGACCCTCATGCGAACGCATCGGCGTGACCTTCCCGGGCTGTCGTTGAGGGCGTCGGTTAGGGGGCTGGCGCGGCGGCGTCAACGCAAACCGCCGATCCTGGTCTGGCGCAATCCGACGGCACGCCGGAAGGGCGAGGAACCAGCGGGTGGGAATTGTCCGGACAGCTTGCGGGAAACGCCGGGGCAGCGCAGATAGAGGCCGCGCGCGGGTGGCGCGCGACAGGGACGCTAACCGGGGAATCCGAAGAATGCCGAACGCTCTCCTGCCCTCGCGCCGGGCCGTGCTGCTGGGCGCCACCGGTGCCATCGCCGCGCCGGCCGTGCTACGGGCACAGCCCGCCATGATCAAGGTCGGTATCCTCCAGCCCGTCACTGGCCCGCTGGCACAGGACGGCGAATATGGCCGCATCGGCGCCGAGGCTGCGGTCGCGGACCTCAACGCCACGGGCGGCATCAAGTCCATGGGCGGCGCACAGATCCAGGTGGTGTTCGGCGATGCCCGGTCCTCGCCGGAAGGCGGCACGGCCGAGGTGGAGCGCATGAACAGCGAAGGCGTCGTCGCCATCGTCGGCGGCTTCGCCAGCCCGATCTGCCTGGCCAGCAGCCAGGCCGCTTCCCGCTACGACCTGCCCTATATCGTCGATGTCGGCGTCTCGGACGCCATCGTCACGCGCGGGCTTCGCAACACCTTCCGATTCTCGCCGGGTTTCGGCAGCGTGACGGCCGCCTCGCTCGACAACCTCGTGAAACTGAACGATGCCGCCGGCAAGCCGGCCAAGACCGTCGTCGTGGTGCATGAGGATGGGCTGTTCGGGTCGGGCATGGCCCGTCTGATGCAGACCGAACTGCCCAAGCGCGGGTTTGAGGTGCTGGAGACGATCAGCCACCCGACCCCGGCGCGGGACATGTCCAACATCGCGCTTCGCATCCGCGCGCTGAACCCGGACCTGATCATCCCGTCCAGCTACTACGGTGAATTCGTGCTGCTGTCGCAGACCCTGCAGCAGCGCCGCATCCGGCCGAAGGGCATCTACGCCGTGCTGAACGGTGCCGCGTCCAACTTCCGCTTCGTGCGCGAATTCCCGCAGGCCGCGAACCTGGTGATGGACGTCAACCATTGGGCCGACCCGCGCAAGCCGAAGACCGCGGAACTCCGCCGCATGGTCGAGGGCCAGGGGCGCTTCT
>CANJXD010000205.1 GCA_947478535.1 Acetobacteraceae bacterium | reverse complement strand
TCGACTGGCTGGCTGGAATCAACCCGGCGCCGCTCCTGGCCGATCTCGACGCGGTCCTCGCGGGGCGCCGTGTAACGCGCATCTGCCCCAGCCATGGCTGCGTGATCGAGGGCGAAGCCGCGGTGGCGCGCGCCATCTCCGCGATGCGCGACGCGATCTGGCTGCTCGCCGCCCGGCCGAAGCCCGTCTGGCGTTGGCCCGACCACATTCCCGATGCCGTTCTTCAGGAGAACGTCTGACATGCTGCGCCGCATCCTGGTCGCCGCCACCCTCGCCTTGCCGCTTGCCAGCCCGGCGCTCGCGCAGCAGCGGCCGATCCGGCTCGTCGTGCCCTTCCCACCTGGCGGCACGGTTGACCTCCTTGGCCGGCTCGCGGCACGCGAGTTGGAGAGCGGGCTCGGCCAGCCCGTGGTGGTGGAAAACCGCCCCGGCGCGGGCGGCATGATAGGGTCGGACAGCGTGGCGAAGTCGGCGCCCGACGGACTCAACCTGGTCGTCTCGAACATCGCCGCGCATGGCGTGGGCGCGGCCGTGATGCGGGCCATGCCCTATGACCCGCTACGCGACTTCACCCATATCGGCCTGATCGCGGCGGTGCCGACCGCGCTCGGCGTCTCGCTCTCCGGGCGGTTCGCGACCCTGGCGCAATTCCTAGACGCCGGGCGGCAGCCGCCTGGCGTACGCGTTGGCTCGTCCGGCAACGGCACCACGGGGCATGCCAAGACCGAGATGCTGGCGCGCGCCGCCCATGTGCAGATCCTGCACGTGCCCTATCGCGGCGCTGCGCCGGCCGTGTTGGACGTGATCGCCGGCCAGACCGAGGGCGTGATGGCGGCCGTGGCCGATATCGGCCGCAACGACCGGCTGCGGCTGCTGGCCATCAGCAGCGCGGAGCGCGCGGGACGCTGGCCCGATGTGCCCACATTTGAGGAGCTTGGCTTCCCGGCCCTCATCGCCAACAACTGGTTCGGTCTGTCCGGGCCTGCCGGCATGGACCCGGCCGTCGCGGGCCGGATCAATGCCGCGCTTGTCACCGGCCTGAACACACCGGCCATGGCCGAGCGCCTTGCCCAACTCGGCACCACGCCTAACCGGATGACGCCGGCGGACTATACGGCGCTCATCGCCGCGGAGCTGCCGCGCTGGGCGCGCGTCGTCCGGGAGGCGAACATCACCGCCGAGTAGGTGTCTGGTCCGGGGATGAGGTGGTGCGGGTTGATGGTGAGGGTGGGCGTGCTCTGGGTCCTGGCGTCGCAGATGGCCTGGATTGGACTTCGCCCCTTCAGCGCCGGAGGTGCTTGGCGACGGTGCAGGAACGGACGAAACTAAGGACAGCCGCCTTCAGCGCGTCGAGGCTGGGATCGTGGAAGGCCTTGATGGTGGCGTCCTTGACCCTGCGGGTCATCGGCTCTGCCCCGCCATTCGTCGAGGGGTGACCGGGTTTGGTGAGGCGGTGCTCGTCGCAAAGGCGATCAGAGACGTGATCCGTCCAGTATGAGGCAGCGGTGAAGCGCGCTTTGTGAGAGCGTCAGGGCGGTCTCCCGCAGCGGATCGGGGTCGTCATCGGGCGGCAGCAGGGGGCGGCGGCCGAATCCGATGGTGATCGCTTCCTCCGCCTCGGTGAGGGTGCCGCTGGCGCGGTGACCTCGCACAGCCCGATGGGCGTCTCATGATCCCGGAGTTCCTGCCTTGCTGCGGAATGGCGCGGGGGAATCCCCGGCCTTCGACGGAGCAGGATGTCAGGTGCACGCTGCGGCCGGGAAGCGGGCGTCCTCGCGGATTAGGGCCGACGCCTTCTCCGCGATCATCATGGTGGGCGCATGCGTATTGCCGCTGGTCAGCGCAGGCATCACGGATGCGTCCACCACCCGCAGGCCCGGCACGCCGAAGACGCGCAGCCGGCCATCCACCACATCGCCAGCGGTCGGCGCGGTCCCCATCCGGCACGTGCCGACAGGATGGTATGCTGTGCCAGTCGTCTCGCGCAGATAGCTGTCGATTTCATCGTCCGTCGTGGCATCGGAACCTGGTGCTAATTCCATACCCCGATACTGATCGAAGGCGGGCTGGGCGAAGATACGCCGGATCAGTTTGATCGCTTCGCGCAAGGTGTCGAGGTCTCGGCGATCGGTGAAGAGTCCAGTCTCGATGCGCGGTGGATCCATCGTGGTCGGCCCTGACAGGCCGACATGGCCCCGGCTGTAGGGGCGAAGCACATAGGCGTTGGCGAAGAAGCCATGCCGGTCGAGTGGTCCGGCCTGCGCGAAGGGGTTCCACCTGATGCTGGCTGTGGTGAGCCCCGGCAGAAAGTGGCACTGGATGTCGGGCCATTCGAGGCCCGGCCGTGTCTTCAGAAAGCCTCCGCCGAGCAGTGGGAAACGGCTCGCCGGGCCGGTGCCGAACAGCAATGCCTGCATGAGGGCAGCCGCTGCACGGTCGATGCGACGCAGACGGAACAGCGTCACAGGCTGCGTGCACGCTACCAGCACGCGGGCCATCTGGTGATCCTGCAGCTCGCGCCCAACGCCTGCCAGCACCCTGTGCACCGGAATGCCCTGACGTGCGAGCTCCTCCGCCGGACCAATTCCCGATCGCAGCAGCAGCCATGGGGAATGGAAGCTGCCAGCGGACAGGATCACTTCGCGCCGAGCGCGAAATGCCCGCCCGTCGGCCAACGCCACGCCGGTGCAGCGTGCGCCGTCGAAGATCAGGTGCGACGCCACAGCACCCGTCAAGACCGACAGGTTCGGCCGCTTCTCGGCGCGGCGCAGATAGGCATCCACACTGCCGACGCGCCGTCCCCCGCTGATGGTGAAGTGGAAAAAGCCGACGCCTTCGGGATCGGCACCGTTGAAATCATGGCAGGCCTTGAGGCCGGCCTGCGCGCCAGCCTCGCACCATGCGTCGAAGAGAGGGTTGTCGGGCGTCGGTCGAGAGACGCGCACACGCCCTCCCTCGGAATGGAAGGCATTGCCTCCCTCCTCGAAATGCTCCTCGAGCCGGAAGTAGGGCAACACGTCCGCATAGGACCAGCCGGGCAGGCCGCGTTGCGCCCAGCTGTCATAGTCCAGCGCAAAGCCGCGCGTGTAGACCATGCCGTTGATCGCCGAGGAACCACCAAGCACCTTGCCGCGGGGCTGGTCCAGGCGCCGGCCGTTGGCCTCGCGTTCAGGCTCGCCACGCAGCGCCCAATTATAGGCTCTCCCGCGTAGCAAAGGCCCTGTCATGAGCGGTACGCGCAGCAGTGGGTTGCGGCCGCGCGGCCCGGCTTCCAATAGCGTTACTCGCGTGATGCCGTCTTCGGTCAGCCGGTCCGCCAGTACGCATCCCGCTGAGCCGGCTCCTATGATGACGTAGTCTGGGTCGCTCATGGCAGCAACAGGTTCGGCAGCCACGTCACGGTGGCTGGTACATAGGTCACGAGTAGCAAGACCGCTGTCAACATCGCCATGTAAGGCAGCACGTCCCGGAACACGTCCATGATGTCGACGCGCCCGATCACACACACGACGGACAGGATGAGCCCCACCGGCGGTGTCAGCAGCCCGAGGATCAGGTTGATTGTCACCACGACGCCAAGGTGGATCGCATCCACGCCCATCTCAGTGAACATCGGAAACAGGACCGGCGCCAGTACCAGCATGAGGGGTAGCGGCTCCATGAAGGTGCCGAGCACCAGCAACAGGATGTTCGTCAGCAAGAGCAGGACGAAGACGTTGTCGGTGATGGAAAGCATCCCCGAGGTCAACGCCTCGCCGAACTGCTCTTGAACCGACAGCCACGTGAACATCTGCGAGGTGCCGACTGTCAGCATGACGATGGCCGTCACCAGGGAGGCCTGTGAAGCGCAGGCCAGGATCTTCGAAGGTGTCAGGGTGCCGTACACCACGACACCCAGGATCAGCACGTACAGCACCAGGATCGCCGCTGCTTCCGTCGGCGTCGCGACACCGATGACCATGGAGCGGATCACCAGGAGCGGCGCTGCCAGTGGCAGAAGCGCCCCCCAGAGGGCAGACAGGCGGTCGGCACTGCTTGCCTTCACCTCCCGCGGCAGGCCGCGGCGGCGCGCGATCCACCAGGTGAGGCCGAACATCGACAAGAACATGATGATACCCGGGATGACGCCACCCAGGAACAGCTTGCCGACGCTGAGGTTGACGATCGCACCGAGCAGCACGAAGGAGATGGACGGTGGGATGATGGGTCCGACGGTGGACGCGGACGCGATCACCGCGCAGGAGAAGGTGACCGGATAACCCTTCCGCTTCATCTCCGGAATCAGGACCGATCCGGTTGCCGCGGCATCCGCGATCGCCGAGCCCGACATCCCCGACATGACGAAGTTGGCCGTGACGCCGACATTGGCGAGGCCGCCATTGACGTGCCCGACCATCGTCGAGGCGAACCTCACCAGGCGTTCGGTGACCCCCGCCGCGGTCATCAGCGCGCCCGCGAACATGAAGAGGGGAATCGCTAGCAAGGAGAAGCTGTCGACGCCATCCAGGAACTGCTGCGGGAAAAGTACGAAGTTGACAGGGAAGTCGGTAGCCAGCGAGATGACCATATAGAGAAGGCATCCGGCGCCAATCGCCCACGCCACCTCCATGCCGAGCGCGATGAAGGCCAGCGTGCCGCCGAGCAGGACCAGGAGCATCATCGGCGCAATCTTCTCCACAACAGAGTAGCCTGCGCGCCCGCCATCAGCACGCAGCCGATCGTCATCGGCAGGACGAAGACGGCGTTGCTCCAGCCGGTCGTCATCATCGTGCCGCCCCAGCGGAGGCGCAGGATCGGCAGGCTCCACCAGAACAGTGCGCCGAGCATGGCCAGCGCGAGCAGGTGCATCGCCACCTCCAGCCGCTTCGCCAGGCGCGCCGGCAGGCGGTCGATCAGCAGGCCGACACGGATGTTCAAGCCGGCCAGCATCGCGACGGGTGCCGCCAGGAAAGTCAGCCAGATGAACAGGACCCGCGGAACGTCTTCGCTCCAGAGCGGGGCCGCGGCGAACAAGTAGCGCGCGAAGGTGGCGTAGAGCACCAGCCCTGTGATGGTGAGCAACAGCAGGCCCGACGCCCACCACAGCAGCTTGGCGATCAAGCCTTTAGGTCGGCTGTCCCCGTGTTCGCCTTCGATTTCCACGTCAGGCTCGCTGGACGACGTCGTAGGATCCGGCGCCGAAGATATTCTCGAAGAACCGCCGGGCTGCCGGGCCAAGGATACGTTCGAGCTCGGCGGGGTCGAGCGCATGGACGCTTCCGGCGCCGTTCCGCGCGCGCCAGGCGTCGAAATCCTTGCCGGCGTTCTCGATCGCGAAGTCCACGGAGGCCGGCTGAACCTCAGCCCAGGTTTCATCAAAAATCCGGCGATGCTCAGCCGACAGCCGCTGGTAGGTGCGCTGGGAGATGATGAACTTGTCGAGCCCGACCCCAAACTCGTTCGAGACGACGGTCGTGCTGACTTCAAAGAATTTGTTTACAATCATTACGTTGAGGTTCGTGACGACGCCGTCGACGACGCCTTGCTGCAACGCGAGATAAACCTCGTTGAAGGGCACTGGAGTCGGGTTGCCACCCATGGCCCGAATAGCTTCCACATAAGCGGCAAATGGTGGAACGCGAATCTTGCGGCCGCGCGCCTCGCCCCAGGAAAGCAGTTTCGTTTTGCTGGAGAGCAGAAATGGACCCGTATTGGTCACACCGACCATCCGCACATTGTAGCGTGCCAGCATTGCTTGGCGGCAACGCTCGCCGATCGGGCCCGCCATCACTCGCACGCCGTGGCGCAGGTCCCGCAGCAAAAAAGGGAAATAGAGCGCGTCAAACTCCGGCATCCCGGTGTAGCCGCTGACGGCCATGTCCAGCGTGCCGAGCGAGACGCCTTCGACGATTGTCTGCTCACTGCCCATGTTATACAGGAACTGCGTGCGGACCCGACCGCCTGTCCGCTCCTCGACCAGCCTGAGAAAGCGCTCCGCAAACACGTTGGAGATGTTCTGCGCGTTCGAAGCGTTGGCGTATTTCAGGTTTAGCACGGGCTGGGCGCGACCGATCGATGGCATTGCCATGGCGGCGGTAGCCGTCGCCAGCAGCGCGCGGCGTTGAACGGCATCACGCATCTCGGTCTTCTCCCTCTTTGCGGCTCTAGGCTCGCGTTATCGAGATCCTACACCTGCCCTGCTGTCAAGCGACACCCAGATTTACGCACTAAGGCGACACCCAGTCTTACGCACTTCCTTGCGCCAGCGGATCGGTTAGGCCGGCCCGTGCCCGGCGTGGCGCGCGCGCAAAGTCCATGGATTTCATGATGCGTCAGCCGTTTGTCCCGGCGGCCAGACCCCGGTGGTGTCCGACAGAGGCCGGCGCCGGCGCGCGGACCGCAAGAGTCTGCGCGCGCCGGCATCGGCCGGCCCGCCGCGTCAGTTCCTGCCCTTCAGCGCCTCCTCGAGGTCGCGCAGACGGTAGCTCCGGCCCTTGATGTTCAGCACATGCGCCCGGTGGAGCAGGCGATCCAGGATCGCCGTCGCCAGCACCTCGTCGCCCGCCAGCAGCTCCGTCCAGTCGCGAATGCTCTTGTTGGTCGTAATGATCATCGCGCCCTGACCATAGCGGTAGCTCACCAACCGAAAGAACAGGCTCGCCTCTTCCCGCCTGAGAGGCTGTCTCGAAACACGTTCGTTATGAGCCTGTTGGGGCTGGATGGCCGGGCTGCATCGTGATTCGACCGGGTTGCGACACCTTGGACGAACGACGCGATGTGGACCCCGGCCACCCGGCGGCAGCATAGCCGCGCGGGCCTGCGCTATGCGAGTGACCTGACAGACGACGAATGGCGGATCCTGGAACCGCTGCTGCCTGGCGAGAGCAGATGTGGCCGGCGGCGTGCCTGGCCGCTGCGCGAGATCGCCAACGCGATCTTCTACATGCTGCGGGCGGGCTGCACCTGGCGCCTGCTGCCCGACAGTTTCCCGCCCTGGCGCACGGTCTACCGCTGGTTCGTCAGGCTGCGCGATGGCGGCGTGTTCGAGGCGATCAACCATCACCTCGTCATGCTCGACCGCGAGCGCGCTGGACTCGAGGCTAGCCCGACGGCGGCGGTGATCGACAGCCAGAGCGTCAAGACCACCGAGAGCGGCGGCCCGCGCGGCTACGACGCGGGCAAGAAGATCAAGGGCCGCAAGCGGCACGCGATGGTGGACACGGATGGTCGGGGACTGACGCTCGACAACCATCCGGCCAGCATCCAGGACCGCGACGGCGCGCCGCCCTTGATGCGCATGTCGCGCGCCCGCTGGCCCTTCGTGCAACTCGCCTTCATGGACAGCGGCTACGCCGGAGACCGCGTCGCCCGCGCCACCGCGATCCGCGTCGAGATCGTGCGCAAGCCGAAGGATCAGGTCGGCTTCGCCGTTCATGCCCGCCGCTGGGTGGTCGAGCGCTTCTTCGCCTGGATCGGCCGAAACCGACGCCTCGCCAAGGATTTCGAGGCCACCGTCGCCTCCGCCAACGCCTTCCTCTACGCCGCCTCCGTCATCATCCTGCTGCGCCGCGTCGCACGTTCCGCATGAGATTCGAGACAGACTCTTAGCCCGCAAAATTCATGAGGCCTGATGGAGCGCGCGGACATCGGGCGCCCGACGAAGGCGCGGTGACCTGGGCGAGTTCGATCGGCGCCGGCGTTGGTGGCGGCTGCGTGGTGCGGATCGCGGGGCTGGCGAGTTGCGGTGTGAGGGGGCTCGATCGGGGCATCCGCCCCGTTGCTCAGCAGACGAGCCGCGGCAGGCGTTCGAGGGCGAGGCGCAGGATGGCCATGTCGGGACAGGAGCTTGGCAGATGCAGCATGACGCGGGTCTTCAGCGCGACGACGCGGGTGGCCAGCTTCACGAGGCGTAGCCGCAGCGTGTCGAACTGCGCGACACGCCAGGTGGAGCGCTTTGGCATCAGGCTGCGCAGGGACCACAGCAGCCAATAGGCGCCGGTATGCAGCATCAGACGGAACTGGTTGGCGACGGCGCGGCAGCACGACGTGCGGTCGGCGGCGAGATGGCGCTTCCAAGCATTGATGTGGTTCTCGGCCTGGCCGCGCCGGCAATAGAGATCCTCGTAGATCGTGCGTGCCGATCCGGCAGCGATGTTGGTGACGACGAAGCGCGTGTCGGTGCCCTGCGCGCTGGCCTCGACGCGGGCGATGATGCGCTCGACGAGGGTCCAACTGGCGGCGCCGTCGTGGAATTCCTTGTAACGCCGCAGTTTCTCCCCGCCCGGCATGCTGGCGTGGCGACGGGCGGTGCTGGCTTCCAGCGTCTCGACATGGCGGCGCAGCGTCGTGGTGGAGGCGACGCCGAGCAAGAAGTCGATGCGCGCCACGCGGCAGAAATCCAGCACCTCCGGCGCGCAGTAATGATGTGGTGGACGGCCCCCAGCGGCATCCTGTGCCAAGCTCGGAGCTGTTGAAGGCATCGAGCGAAAGGAGCCGTCCACCATGAAGACTACTGCAAACGCCGTCGTCGTCACCATCGGCCTCGACATAGCCAAGAACTTCTTCCAGGTGCACGGGATCGACGCCACCGGGCATGTCGTGCTGCGCCGCAAGCTCAGCCGCGGCGACGTGCTCCGCTTCTTCGAGGCGCAGCCCAAGGCGCTGGTCGGCATCGAAGCGTGACCGCGCCGGTGCTGCTGATGTCGAACTTGCCGAAATCCGCGCCACCCAACGACCAGGTGAAGCTGGTGGTGCCGTCGAGGTCGGTGGCCGCTGCCTGATAGACGGTGCCGGTGGCGTTCTCGGCAAAGCTCACCGTACCAGCGGAGTTGACGGTCGGCGCTGTGTTCACATTGGTGACGGTGATGGCGACCGCCTTTGCTGCGCTGCTCAGCGCGCCGTCATTGGCCGTGATCATGATGTCCCCGCTCGCCGAGCCGGAGTGGCAGGCATCCAGCAGAACGAGGACGCGTCCCTGAGCTGGCGACAGCGCCTCGGCGATCAAGCGCCATTCCACGCCGCTCTCGGCGGCATCGGCGAAGCTGCCCCTCCGTGCCAACAACGGTGAGACATCGACCCCCCGGAAGTTTACCCTTGAGGGCGTCAGGTGAAATATCGAAATGGTCATGCCCCGCACGACAGCCACAGTTACCGTTTCCGCCGGTGGCGCTGACACCGAGG
>CANJXD010000204.1 GCA_947478535.1 Acetobacteraceae bacterium | reverse complement strand
GGCCGCGCGGACCCTGGGCTTCCACCACCGGGCGCAGCCCGGCAAGGCGGGCGGCCTGGCGGTCCGCCATGTCACGGCGGGAGAAGGTGGCGGCCTCGATCCAAAGCCGGCCGGGGCTGGCGGGCCCTCGCGTCACGCGTTCCGGCAGTTGGGCCGGCCCCGCGCTGGCCGTGGGCTGGTCCACAGTTCCGGCGCGGCCCGCACCGGGCAGGGCGCGGGCTTCCCGTACCCTGGCGGCCTGGGTGGCGCCTGGGGGCGGGGCCAGATCCTCCCGCTGCACCCGGCCGATGGGAGCGGCCTGGATATCGAGGCGCGGCGTTTCGGTATCCGGGAGCGAGGCGGTCAGGCCTCGGCTGGCCTCCGCCACCACCTCGATCCGGACCTGGGCCGCGCCACCCGGGCGCAGGCCGAGCAGTTCGGCCGCGCGGCGGGACAATTCGACGACCCGGCCGGGGTTGGCCGGCCCGCGGTCATTCACCCGCACTTCCGTCTGCAACCCGTTTTCCAGGTTGGTCACGCGCAGCACCGCGGGCATCTGCAAGGTGCGGTGCGCCGCCACCATGGCCGCCGGGTCATGGATTTCGCCATTCGCCGTCCGCCGCCCCGACCGCTGATCCGCGATGACGCCGGCCAGCCCGGTCTGAACCAGTTGAAAATCCTCCCGCGGGTAGGACCAGACGCCGCCCATCTGATAGGGCTCGCCCACGCTGTAGCGGGGCTGCGGCTGGGGTGCGGGCGGGCGGGCGCAACTGGCGATGGCCAGCACCGCGCCCAGGACCAGGAAACGGCGCATGGTCAGGCGACGCGATCCGACAGCAGCCCGACGGCCAGGGCGTAATAGTTGGAGGGGTTGTAGCGGCGGATCACGTTGAAATTCGCATAGACCGCGAAGGCCTGGCCGGCCGCACCGCCGGGCAGGATGATGGCCGCTTCCATGTCGAGCGCGGGCAGCGCCGTGCCATCCGGCCGCCGGACCCCGAGGCGCGTCCATTCCCGCAGCGGCTTGGTATTCTCCCGCCGCGCATCCTCCGGGTTGAAGCCGGCGGGGAGCACGACCTCCCTGCCCCAAAGCTCCTCCTCCCGCCAGCCGGCACGGGCGAGGTAATTGGCGATCGAGCCCAGCGCATCGGCGCGGTTGTCCCAGATATCCCGCCGTCCATCGCCATCCATATCCACGGCCAGGCGGTCGAAATTGCTGGGCATGAATTGCGGGTGGCCCATGGCGCCGGCCCAGCTTCCCTTCATGCGGTCCGCCGCGACATGGCCGGCATCCAGGATCTTCAGCGCGGCGATCAACTCGGTGCGGAAATAGGCCGCGCGACGGCCATCCCAGGCCAGCGTCGCCAGGCTTTCCACCACGTTGAAATTGCCGGTGAAGCCACCGTAATTCGTCTCCAGCCCCCAGATCGCGACGACGACGCGGGGCGTGACCTTGAAGCGGGCCTGCACGGCTTCGAGCGTCGCCCGGTTATCGGCGAAGGCGCGGCGGCCGGCGTCGATCCGGGTCTGGGACAGGCGGGCATCCCGGTATTGTTCCCAGGTCTGGGTGAATTCCGGCTGGCGGCGGTCCAGTTCCAACACCCGGTCATTGGGGCGGATGCCGGTCAAGGCGCGGCTGAGCGTGGCGGCGGAAACGCCGGCCCGGCGGGCATCGCCGCGCAGCCCATCGAGGAAGGCCTCGAAGGATTGGGATGCCGCATCGGCGGGCTTGGCGCGCAGGAGCGGTCCGGCGAGGACCGAGGCAGCCACGGAAAGGGCGAGTCGCCGGGAAGGGCTCATGGCGCCTCCTTGCCACAGAGCATGGTGGGCGGGCAACGCAAGGCTGCGTGCCCACCCGATACGCCTACCCTCAGTGGCTACCCCCGCTGGGCGGCGGCGGCCATTTCCTCCGCCCGCGCCTGGAGGCGGGCGAAGACGCGGGGCGCATCCTCATCCACCAGGCGGCCGCCCTGCTTGCGGATGCGGCCATTGACGAGGACCGTGTCGATATCCCCGGGGCTCGCCTGAAACAGCACAAGGCCGGCGGGGTCCGACAGCGGCGCGGTCAGGGGGCTTTCCGTGCGCAGCAGGATGATGTCGGCACGTTTGCCCGGCGTCAGGCTGCCGGTGACGGCGCCGAGCCCGAGGCCCTTCGCACCCTCGATCGTGCCGAGTTCGAGCATGCGGCGCGCGGTGATGGCCGGCGTGGTCGGCACCTGCCGGGTCTCGGCGATGGCGGCCAGGTTGATGCGGTGCTGTTCGGCCAGCAGGGCGGCGCGCAACTGCGGCAGAAGCCCGCCGCCGACCATGGAGGGGATATCCGTGCCGACCGAGACCCGCATCCCTGCCGCCGCCGCCTTGAACAGCGCGGGCTGGCCGTGGCCCATGCGGAGTTCCACCTCCGGCGTGCAGGCGAGTGCGACGCCCTTGTCGGCGGCAAGCTTGTATTCATCATCCTCGTGGTTGTTCGCGTGGACGATCTGCAAGCGGTCGCTGAGTAGCCCCGCGGCATCCAGCTGCGCCAGAAGTCGGGGCTTGCGGTTGGCGTAGTGCGCGGCGCCGGTATGGATCGCCGTTGGCACGCCGAGTTCGGCCAGCCGGCGCATATCGGCGATGGCCGGTTCCAGCGGTGCGAAATCCGGTCCCTGGAGGCAGGTCCAGAGCGTGACGAGGGACGGCATCCGCCCCCCGAGCAGCGCCCGGGCATGCGCCATCATCCGCCCATTGATCGCCGCCGCATCGCCGCCTTGTGGCACCGGCGGCGCGGTGTAGGCCAGGATGGCGCGCAGGCCCGCGGCGCTGAGCCCGGCGAGAGCGGCGTCGACATGGTCGGGGCTGGTTGTCTCCCGGCTCCAATCCATCGCGGTGGTGACGCCGCCGGCGACCTGTTCGAGCCCGCCCGCATGGTCGGCCAGGCGCACATCCTCCGCCGTCATGCGGTTCGAATGGCGCAGCACGATCTGCTGGAAATAGGTGACAAAGGAGTGTTCGGTGGACAGGCCGCGCTGCATGGTCTGGGCCAGGTGGATATGGCCGTTGATGAAGCCGGGCATGGCGATGCGGCCTGCGGCCTCGATCACCAGCGCGCCTTCCGGTGCCGGGATGCTGGGCGCCACGGCGCGGATCACGCCGCCTTCAACCAGGATATCCCCGCGCGGCAGGTCTCCCACCGCGGGGTCCATGGACAGGATCAGCGCGCCGCGCAGCAGGATCGGGCGGCTGGAAACGGGCTGGGCGGGGGTTTGCGCCTGGGCGCTGCCGCTGCGCAGGGCTGCGCCCACGACAAAACCGCCTGCGGCGGTGACAAAAAGCCCGCGGCGGCCCTGGCCGCCGGAGGAGGGGGTCTGGGTCATGCTGGAGGTCCGTTTCTTCCCACCGCCTCGCGCTGCGCGGGCTGGCCGGGGGAGTTACGGCGCAATCGTTTGCAGGGTCAAGCGCGGAACGCCGCGTTGCAGTCTTGGCGGTAGCAGGCGGCCGTGGCGGGCCGTCATCCTCTCCGCCTCAAGACAAGGATGATGACGATGCGCCAACCCGGGATGCTGGTGCTGCTCTCGGCCCAGGGCGAGGCCTGGAGCGCGGCTTCCGCCACCGTGCTGCGCGCTGGCCACCTGCCGCTCGACGCCGCCCCGGTGGAAGCCGCGCTGCGGCAGGATGGCCCGGCCAGCGCGGCAGCGCGGCGGCTGGCGGGGCAATGCGATGCCGGGGTGTTGCGCGGCGCGCCGGCGCTGTCTGCGCTGTTTCGCCGGCTGCGGCGCCCGGTTTACGCTGACGCCGCGCTGTTGCCCCGCGCCGCGCCCGTCCCCCCTCCGGCGTCGGGGCTGCCGTTGGGGCTGGAGACGGCGTTGCGGTCGCTGGATCGCTGAAGGGACCTATGCGGGATTTCTCCTGGGACGATGCCAAGGTCTTCGCCGCGGTGGTGGAAGCCGGGTCCTGGCGGCGCGGCGCGGCGAAGCTCGGACTGAGCCCCGCCACGGCAAGCCGCCGGGTGGAGGCCTTCGAGACCTGGGCCGGGGAGCCCCTGCTGGAACGCCGGGCGGAAGGCCTGGCCCTGACGCCGCGCGGCATCCGCATCATGGCGGCACTGGCGCAGATGGGGGGTGCCGCGGATGCCATAAGGCGCGCCGCCACCACGGTGGAAACGCCGGTCGTGCGGGTAACGGCCACGGCCTCCATGGGGCTGGTGCTGGTCGATCACATGCCGGCGCTGATGGCGGCGGCCCCGGGCGCGGTGATCTCCCTCATCCCCTCCCGCGGCCAGTTGAGCCTGGCGCGGCGGGAGGCGGAGATCGCGATCCGCATGCGGGAGCCACCGGAGGAGGGGCGGCTGGTGATGCGCCGGCTTGGGCGGGTGCGAATCGCGTTGTATGCCGCGCGGTCCCTGGTGCCGGATGTCGCGGCGGCCGATCTCGGCGCCCTGCCCTATATCGGCCTCGGCCGCCCCGCCGCGCGGTCCCGTACCACCGCGGCGTTGGAGGCGCTGGTCGGACCGCGCCCGCCCGTCGCGGTGCTGGACGATACGCCCAATCGGCTGCGGGCCTGCATCGCCGGCCTCGGCATGGCGATCCTCCCCTGCCTGCCGGCGGAAAGCGCCGGGGGGCTGGTCCGCCTGGCGAGCCTGCCGGCGGAGACGGATGAGGACGCCTTCCTCGTGATGCATGAGGATCTGGCGCGCGTGCCCGCGGTGCGGGCGGTGGCGGAGGCGATCGCGGCGCTGTTCCAACGCCGGCGGGCGGCGCTGCTGGGGGAGTAAGGCTCCCGCATCAGAAGCAGGCGCTCAGAACCGGGCCGTCAGCCCGACACTCCCGAAGCCCTGCGCCCCGCCGCGCTGGCCGTAGAATTCCTCGGAACGCAGCACCTGGCTGTAGGCGAAGCGGACGCCACGCCAATGGATGACGAGACCGGCCGAAAGATCCCCCACCAGGGGTCGTTTGTTCACGGAAGGCCCGCCATCCCGCCAGCTATTGCCATCCAGGAACACGTCATGCGCCATCGCCCGGCCCTGCACGCCGACGAAGGCGTACCAGCCGAATTCCTGGCGCGGCTGGAAGAAGGCGGAGCCCACCAGCGCTGGGCGGATGCGGGGCGCGCCGTAATCGGCTTCCAGCCCCTGCCCCACCCGGAACGCCAGCCCAGCACCGGCATAGGTGGCGACGGTGCCGAGGGAGAGGGTGGCGGAGGGCAGCAGATCCGCCTCGATGCCGCCGAGGCGGAGCGACGGCGTGCGCTGGGTACGCTCGAACACCACGCCGAGCGCGGGTTCATCCTTCAGCTGGCGGCTCCAGCCATTCGCCGAATAGTCCTTGATCAGGTCATGCACATTGTTCTGCGCGAATTCCCCAAGCGCCGAGGGTCCGACGACACCGGCCTGGAATTCCAGGGTCGAGAGCGCCGATCCCTCATCCCGCTGCAACACCAGCGCGCCATAGAGATGCCCTGCATAGGGACGATCCCGCGGGTCCGGCGTGTAGGTCAGGCTGTCCCGCGGCGTGTAGATGGCGTGACCAAGGCCCCAGCCCCAGCGCACCTCGCCGGGGCCGATCAGCCGGTCCAGCTGTTCATCCGCCCAGCGCAGCAGCAGGGGGAGGTCCGCCGAGGGGGACCGATACGCGATCTGCACGCCGCTGGTGTAGTAGCGGTCGGTGCCGGATAGCGTGTCATTCTCATATTGCAGGGTGAAGCTGCCCCGCGCATCCGGCCGCGGCGCCGGGGGGGGAACGACCTCCGGCACGGGAATATCGGGCAGCGCCGGCAGGCTGGGCAATGCCGGCAGGCTGGGCAGCGCCGGCAGGCGCGGCAGCGTCTGCGCGGCGAGTGTGACTGGGATCAGCAACGGCAGAAGGGGGAGCCATGGGCGCATTCCCCCTTCTACGCGTGCCGATCGGGTTAGACGATGGCCATGTAGGCCGGTACGGCCGTGGTGGCCGTCACTGTCACCCAATCGTGTCCGCCGATGAAGCGGCCGACCTGGCGCTGGTTGAGACCGATCACGGCGAAGCCGGCTTCCGTCGCCATCTCCGCGAAGCCCTGGGCGTTGAAGGCCCAGACATGCTGTTCCGCCGGGAAGACCGCCTGGGCTTCCCGCAGCGGCGACCCCACCACGAGCATCACGGTGTCCATCGTCCGGTAGTCCCGCAGCACCGCCAGCGGGTCCGGGCAATGTTCCAGCACCTCAAACGCGGTGATGAGGTGGATGCGCCTCCCCCCCGCCAGGGTCCGCGCTTCGGCGACATCGCCGACCTCGTAGCGGCAATGGGTGTGGCCGGCATTGCCAGCGACGATGCGCGCGGCCTCGATCGCCGGGGCGTTGAAGTCGAAGCCGAGGAAGCTGCACCGGCCCCGGATGTTGGAGGGCGGCACCACGGCATTCATGATGACGCCGTAGGAACAGCCGGCATCGACCCAGAGGATTTCCTCCCCCGGGAAGCGATCGCCGATCAGGCGCAGCGCCACCTCGATTTCCCGGGCCGCCTGGTTGAGCCGGATGATGTGGTCGAGCCCCCCGCAGAGCCGGTCGAGCGGGGTCTCCAAAGTCGGCGCAGGCGGCTGCGCGGCCATGTTTCGGGCTTCCATGCGGTAGAAGTCGATGTATTCGCCGAAGGGCTTGAGCGGCTTCGGGTAGAGCGGCGGTGTCGCGTGCCGGCCGCGCAGCGACAGCGCAAGCCGCGCCGTGGCATTCTCCGCCAGGCCGAAATGCTGCCACCCCGCCAGCAGGGCGGCGAGGCGAAAGGCGCAATCCTGCGCGGCGACGGCCGTGCGCCAGCGCTGCGCCGGCGTCGCCGCCGAGGCGACTGCCGCCAGCAGCGGATCGAGCCGCCCGGCCAGCTCCGGGTCCACCAGCGGCAGCCAGCGCCCCTGCCCCGCCAGGGGCGCCTGGAGGCGGCGGCGCAGGGCCGCGGGTTCCGCCGGCACCGCCGGCGTGGCGCTGGACAGCAGCGTGGCGAGCAGCGCGGCGTTCCCGGCCTGTCCGGCTTCGAGGGCCGCCAGGGTTTCCAGCGTCGCCCCCAGCAGGTGCCGCGCGTAGTCGGGGCTGGAAGCATCGCTGCGCGCGGCCATCGCTTCCGGCGTCGTGCAGGCGATGCGTTCGAGGAGAAACAGGAACCCGTCGAGCAGCGCCGCCCGGCCGGCTCGGCGCAGCGTGCCGAGATTGACGATCAGCACGGCATTGGTGCAGCCGAGGATATGCAGATGCGGCGCCAGCAAGGGGTTGGCGACCAGCGCGCGCAGGCGGAAATCCTCGGCGCAGCCGAGCATCAGCACGGCCTCCTCGAAGCCGGCGGACAGTGTCGCGACGGGGGCGCCCCGGGCGGCGAATTCGAACAGCGTGCCGAGGATGACCAGCCGCCCGCCCGGCGCGGGCTGGGCCAGCGGCGTACCGCGCGCCAGGTGCATCAGAGGCGTCGTGACGGCCAGCGGCCAGACATGGTCCGGCACCACGAGATCGAGGATCGCGGCCATGAGCGGAAGGTCGATGGTCAGGTTGCGTTCCGCAGGCGGGGGCGCGGCATGGTGCACGGGCGGCACATGGTCCATCAGCGCCGAGGTCGGCGCAGCGGACCAGCCCTGGCCTTCCCAGAACAGCGCGCCAAGGCAGGCCGGCCCGGCGGCGCCGCTGGCCGTCACGCTGATCGGGCCGATCGCCAGGCCCTTCTGCCGGGGGTCATCGACGGTCGGGTCGAATTGCTGGTGGGACAGGGTGAAAGGCACGCCGATGGCGAGTTCGCGCCGGCCCGGATGGGCATCCGGCATCCGGAAATCCGCCTTCATCACCGGGAAGGGCCCGCCATGCTCGATGCGTGGCGGTGCTTCCGGCAGCACGCCGTCGAGTGTGAGCGTCGCCCTGGCAGCGACATCCCAATCCAGCACCGAGACAAGGGTGAGTGCGACCGTCAGCGCCGCGGCGCGCGGCGTGCGGAGGCGAATGGTGGAAAGCCGGGCCGGGCCGGTCCAGCGCGCGACCATGTGGGCGCCTTCGCGGACGTGCCAGCCTTCGCCGTCCAGCGCCTCCTCCATCGTGAAGCGCGTGCTGCCGCCTTCGATCAGCGTATCGAGCAGCGCCGGGTCCGGGCTGAAATAACGCGGTGCCGAGGAGGAGGAGGCTGCAATGCCTTGTCGCGGCGCCTGTGCTGCCTGCCACAACGCCGCGTCGACGCGGGTGAAGTCGGCGATCAGCGCCTCGGTCTCCGCATCGAAGGCCAGGTCTTCCAACGGCGCGACATTCAGCGGCCGCACCGCATCCGGCGGCGCCCAGCCGAAGGCCTCGGCGATGCCGGATAGCGTTTCGTCCAGCGTGTCCGTGGTGCCGACGAAATCGATGGCCTGGAGGTTGGCCAACGCGGTGGCGCGAAGCTCGCCTTCCGTCATCAGTTCCGACGTGCCGTAGCCCGCGATCATGCGGGCCTGGATGTTGCGGAAATGCGTCTCGACGAAGGGATTGCCAGCGGCGAGGAAGGCACCGAGCGGCAGGCGGCGGACGAGTTCAAAGGCCTCCCGGTGCTCGGCGGTCGTCTCCACCAGGGCCTCGTCGGTGGTACGGCGCCAGTGGCGATACTGGCTGACCAGGCGCGCCCGCGGGTCCCGCAGCACGGTGACGGTGAACAGGCGCTCGCCAGCCGGCAGCGCGGCCGCCATCGCATCAAGCTTGTCCTGGTCGAGGTGGCTGCCGACGCCAAGCAGGCGATGCTGGCGGGCTTCATGCGCCAGCACCGGATCGGCGGCGCCCGAGGTCAGCGCCATGCGCAGCGTCCCGGCGATATCGCGTTCCGCGAAACGCTGGGCGAGCGCCGCGCCGAAGGCGGTGCCGGCGGTCTTCGGGATGTGCAGGAAGGCGAGGCGGCAGCCTTCCGCCTCCCCCACCACGGTGGCGGGGTGCGCCTGTGGGGCAACCAGTGTGATCGGGGCGTTCATGCGAAGGGGTCCTCCTCGGGCCGGAGCCAGACGTAATCGCCATGGGGTGCGGTGGTGGTCATCGCGCTGTGGTCGAGCGGGGCCGAGACATGCAGGCCGCCATCGGCCGCGAGCCGCGGTTCCAGCATCCGCACGCGGTATCCCCGGGCGGCGAGGAACCCCCAGATTCCATCGAAGGTGGCGCGCAACGGCGCATCGGCGCGCTGGTAGTGCCCGGCGCTCCACTCCGTGATGAGGCGCAGCCGGGGCGAGGCCTCGATCACGCCGCGCGCACCGTCCAGCGCCAGCGGCTCCGCTCCCTCGATGTCGAGGTGCAGCAGGTCCAGCGTAATTGCTCACCCCCATCCGTTGTAATTTGGCTTGACACGGTCACGGCTGGTTCGATTCACCGGCGTGTGTGGACCGCGCAACCCTTCTCACGCTCTCGCGCG